>CANIIC010000115.1 GCA_947467395.1 Bryobacterales bacterium | reverse complement strand
GTTTCGACGGCGTGACCGGTGATGCCTTTGCCCATCGGGATATTGTCGATATCCACGCGCTGGTCATAGCGTGCGCTGAAGCGTGTTCGCAAAACGTTGTGCGTCGAGTCGACAAGGAAGATACCGAACGAATCGTAGGCAATGAGAGACCGCACAGAAGCAGCGATGCGCTTGAGCAAGTCGTCGAGGTCCAGGATGGAGCTGAATTCTCGCGAGAGTTCAGCCAGCGTCTTCGACGTCCGGTTCTGTTTTTCCACGCGGCGATACAGTCGCGCGTTGTCGATAGAGACGGCCACGCGGGAGGCGATTAGTCGGAGCATGGTGCTCTCGCGTTCGCCGAAGGCGTTGAAGCGCGTCGATTGCACGTCCAGCACGCCGACAACACGACCACGGGCCAGCATCGGGACGGCGAGCTCGCTGCGCACTGCGTCGAGCGCGTTCAAATAACGAGGGTCCACGTGGACGTCCGGCACAACGACGGGCTGCCGGCCCAAAGCTGCGGCACCAACGATGCCCTCGTTCAGGGACAAGGTTAAACTACGAACGATTTCTTCGCGATGCCCGATCGCGTAGCGGATCTTCAGGCCTTTATCGCGTTCGTTATAGAGAAGTATTGCGAACAGGTCGTAGGGGACCACTTCCTTGACGATGGTCGCGATGGCCGCGAGTTGCTCGTCGAGGTCCAGGGTTTCCGCAGTGACGCGCGAGACTTCCAGCAGGAAGTCGAGCAGTTCTGCCCGTTCGCGAAATTGGACGGCTTTGTCGGTCGAGGCCATGAGTTAAGAGATCGCCTGCACAATGGCGACGCCTGCGCTGGTTCCAATGCGCGACGCACCGGCAGCCATCATCGCACGGCAGTCGTCCCAGGTGCGAATGCCGCCGGAAGCTTTCACGCCCATCGTTAGCCCCACTGCTTCACGCATCAGTTGAACATCTGCAACGGTCGCTCCGCCAGGACCGAAACCGGTTGACGTTTTCACAAAATCTGCGCCAGCTTGCTGGGCAAGACGACAAGCCGCACGCTTCTCCTCATCGCTGAGAAGCGCCGTTTCCAGGATCACTTTGACCCTCGCATTGGAGGCGTGAGCCACTCGCACGACCTCCGCGATGTCCGTTGCGACGATGCCCAGATTCCCGTCCTTCAATTCCCCGACGTTCAAGACCATGTCCAACTCTTGCGCCCCAGCGGCCATAGCCCGGTCGGCTTCGTAGGACTTGACGGCCGTTTCGTTGGCGCCTAGGGGGAAGCCGATGACCGTCGCCAACTTCACCGAGGATCCAGCCAACTCAGCCGCGGCCAAATGGACCCAACACGGATTCACACATACGGCGGCGAAATGAAACTCCAGAGCCTCACGGCAAAGCGTACGGATGGCGGCAGAACGAGCCTCCGGCTTCAGCAACGTGTGATCGATCTGGGATGCAACCGTTCGGCGGTCCATTGTCCATGATATCGCGGACACCCGGTTCATCGATATCATAGAGGAATGTCCGAAGTCGCAGCCACCACGCCGTCCGTCATCGACCTTGAAAAACAGTATCTGTTTCAGAACTACGCGCGCTTTCCGCTCATCCTGACGCGGGGCAAGGGTTGTTACGTCTATGACAACACCGGCAAGCGGTATCTGGATCTGATCGCCGGCATCGGCGTCAATTCGCTGGGCCACGGGCATCCGCGCATGATGAAGGTCATTCGCGAGCAGGCTTCGAAGATGATCCACTGCTCAAATCTCTACTACAACGAGTATCAGGGGCCTCTGGCGGAGCGCATCGCGAAGATCTCCGGCATGGATCGCGTGTTCTTCTGCAATTCGGGCACGGAGGCCAATGAGGGTGCACTGAAGATCGTGCGCGCGCATGGCCGCAAGATCAACCCGGAGAAGTATGAAACGGTGGCGCTGCTGGGATCGTTCCATGGGCGCACGTTCGGTTCGCTGTCGATCACAGGCCAGGAGAATTACCGCAAAGACTTCGAGCCGATGCTACCGGGCGCGAAGTTCGTCGAGCGGAACAACATCGCGCAACTGGAAGCGGCGGTGAACGAAAAGACGGCCGGCATCTTCCTGGAGATCGTGCAGGGCGAAGGGGGCGTGTACCCGCTGAGCGACGAATTCATCCGCAAGGCTCGCGAACTGGCCGACAAATACGACGCGCTGTTAGTGTGCGATGAGATCCAGTGCGGCGTGGGTCGGCCTGGGACGTATTTCTCGTATCAGATGCTGGACCCGATCGTGTATCCGGACGTCATTACGGGGGCCAAGCCGCTGGCCGCTGGCCTGCCGCTCGGGTTTGTGGCTGCCAAGCAGAACGCAGCCGATGCGATCGCCGCAGGTCAACATGGCACGACGTTTGGCGGCGGACCGCTGGCTTGCCACGTCGCACTCGAGTTCTTCGACGTCCTGGAAGAACTGCTGCCGAACATCATCCACGTGGGCGGCTACTTCCGGATGCAGTTGATGGACCTGGCACGGCACTACAGCTTCATTAAAGAAGTGCGCGGGTTCGGCCTGATGGTGGGCGTGGAACTGGAATTCGCAGGAAAGCAGATCGTTCTCGATTGTATGGAGAAGGGCCTGCTGATCAACTGCACGCACGGCACCGTGCTGCGCTGCCTGCCTCCGTACATCCTGACGGAGCAGGATGTGGATCGCGCAATCACCGTGCTGAAGGGCGTGTTCAAGAAGACCAAGGCCCCTGAGGTCGCCCCGGCCGCTCATTAACGCTTGACGTTACAGCAGGTGGTGATGGCCGCCCTTTTCGAGCAGCTTCACCAGGTCACCCACCTGCTGCGCGCGTTTTCTGTCCGCGACCAGCAGTGCATCGGGTGTATCGACGACCACCAGGTCGTGCACACCGAGCAACGCCACAAACTTCTTCTTCGCATCGACGAAGTTTCCAGAGCTCGCTTCAATCAGAGCAGGGCCGCGCATGGCGTTCCCGTGATGATCGCGACCGTGCAGTTCGTAGACCGCATTCCAGCTCCCGACGTCGTTCCAGCCAAACTCTGAGGTTGGCAAGCCAACGACATTCTTTGCACGCTCCAGCACGGCGTAGTCGATCGAGATGTTCTCGCAATGCGGGAAAGTTTCATTCAAGCGAGCAGCGAAGCCACGCTGGCCAAATTCAGGCAGGCTCGCGAGCAAGGCGGAGGTCTTCGGCTGGAACTCGCGCAAGGCATCCAGCAGCACGGACGTCTTCCAGAAGAACATGCCCGCGTTCCAATAGAAGTTGCCCGCTTTGACGAACTTCACGGCGGTCTTCTCATCCGGCTTCTCACGGAAGCGGCTCACAGGCAGGGGTTCGGATGCACCGGGCTGGACGCCCTTTGGGAACTCGATGTAGCCGTAGCCGGTCTCTGCCCAACGCGGCTGTATTCCGAGCACTACTATCTTGCCCGCCTGCGCCGCTTTGATCGCAGGCTTCAACTGACGGACGTAACTCTTCGGATTTCCGATCACGTGATCGGCAGGGAAGACGCCCATCACGGACTGCGGATCCAATCGATTCAGGATCTGCGCAGCCAGCCCGATGGCCGGCGCGGTGTTGCGCTGCGCGGGCTCGGCCAAAATTTGCTTGGCCGGCACTTCCGGCAACTGCTTCACGATCTCCGCACGCAGATGATCGTTGGTGAGAATCCAGATGCGTTCCGGCGGCAGCACAGGGGCTAGGCGGTCCACCGTCTGCTGAATGAGAGAACGCTCGCCGAACAGCCGGAGCACCTGCTTCGCGCTTGCTTTACGGCTCAACGGCCAAAATCGGGTTCCACGGCCGCCCGCGAGGATCAGGCCGTACAAGTTTTTCGTCATGGAAGTGCGGAGTATTACTCCTGAGGATAACCGCGCACCAGCTTGAACTGCCGGTCCCAGCGCGTTTTGGTAAAGAAGTTGGTCGCGAGATCCACGAAGTGATTCGTCGAGTAACCCACCAGGTCCGCCGTGGGCGCGTCGTAGGACCAGAAGATAATGGTTGGCTTACCAATGATGTTCTCGCGCGGAACGAAGCCCCAATAGCGGCTGTCGAGCGAGTTGTCACGGTTGTCGCCCATCGCGAAATAGAAGCCAGGAGGAACAACGAGCTCGCCGTCCTTCACGTGCGCCAACATCTCCGCGGCGCGCGCTTCCATCGGAGGACCCTGTTCGCGCATGCGGTTGTACAGCTCATGCGGCGGCTCCGCCGGGAAGTCATCGCGATACGGCTCGTTCGCCGGGAAGACGTGCTGCTTGTAGGGCTCGGCCAGCGCCTTGCCGTTCACGTACACCTGACGGTTGACGATCTTCACGCGATCGCCCGGGGTGCCGATGACGCGCTTCACGTAATTCTGGTTGATGTCCATCGGGTAGCGGAACACGATGATATCGCCGCGCTTGGGTTCCGAATACGGCAGGAACAGACTGCTGAACGAACCCGACGGAGCGTAAGCCAGCTTGTCGACCAGCATGTGATCGCCGACCATGACCGTTTTGTCCATGGATTCGGTGGGCACAATGAAGGCCTGCACCAGCGTGGTGGTACCGAACACCAGGATTAGGATGTTCAGCGCCCACTCATGAATGAAATTACGTACGGACTCCGCAGTGATGTTCATGGCCGATCGTTATTTGAGCGGATACCCGTGGATCAGCATGAAGGTGCGGTTCCAGCGAGTCTTCCCAAAGAAGTTTTTCCCAAGATCTAGAATGTGCCTCGAACTAATAGACGCTTCATTCAGATCTTCGGTAGGGGCGTCGTAGGACCAATACACGATCAACGGCTTGCCGATGATGTTCTCGCGCGGCACGAAGCCCCAGAAGCGGCTGTCCAGCGACGAATCGCGATTGTCGCCCATCGCAAAATACACGTTCGGCGGCACTACCACTTCGCCGTTCACCACATGCTGAGTCAGCATGTCGTAAGCGCCTTGTTCCACGTGTACGTTCGGCTCACCGGGGAAGTTGTCGCGATAGGAGTCGATGTAGTCGGTCTTGTGATACGTGTACGGTTCATCCACCTTGACGCCGTTCAGGTAGACCTCTTTGTTGATGATGCGAATGCGATCGCCCGGCACGCCGATGGCGCGCTTCACGAAGGTCTGGCTGATGTCGACCGGGTAGCGGAACACGATGATGTCGCCGCGCTTCACGTCGGTGTACGGCAACAGATACTTACTGATCCCACCCGGAGGCGCAAAGGCCAGCTTGTCCACCAGCAGATGGTCGCCGATCAAGAGGGTATCTTCCATCGATCCAGTGGGGATCACGTAGGCCTGAACCAGCGTGGTGGTCAGGAACAGCAACAGCAGAACGGTGATGGTCCACTCGGCCAGAGTGCTGCGAGGACGCTCTTCGTCGATCACCGGGACGGCGGGAACGGGTTCCGCGAGATGGCCGCCTTCGGTCTCGAAGGTTTCGAGGGCCAACTCTCCCTCGGTCATGGACTCGGGGGGCGCTACGGCAACAGCCGATTCATCGCTCAGGGCTTCGGTAGCGTGTTCCGGGGCTGCGGGTTGTTCGGAGGATTCGACCGGGGAAGCTTCAGCATGAACGGCAGCTTCCTGCGCGCTCGGGGTGTCCTGCGGAGACACTTCGTGCTGCGATACCTCGGGGGATCCAGACAGGTTGTCTTGACTCACTCTCTTCTATCTTAGCCTGTCGGCTTTGGGGACAAACAGGACCCTACTCCGGGGGCTCTTCCGGCAGGTCGTCGATGCGATTCTCGAAGCGAGTGTAAGCACCCAGGAAGCGCAGCGGGACCTTACCAATGGGGCCGTTACGTTGCTTGGCGATGATGACTTCGGCCAAGCCCTTCAGATCCTCGCGATCGCGTTTATAAACTTCCTCGCGGTAGATGAACATGACGAGGTCGGCGTCCTGCTCGATGGAACCGGAATCTCGAAGATCGCTCAACTGCGGCGTGCCGTCGCCGGGCCGGGTTTCAGCGGCACGACTCAACTGCGAGAGCACCAGGAATGGAACATCCAGGTCCTTGGCCAGCAGCTTGAGTCCGCGGGAGATCGCGCTGACTTCCTGGTTGCGGTTTTCGCTGCGTCCGCGGCTGCTCATCAGTTGCAGGTAGTCGACGACCACCAGAGACAACCCGTGCTGATTCTTCAAGCGGCGCAGCTTGGCGTGGACGTCCATGAGGTTCACACCCGGGGTGTCATCCAGAAACAGAGGACTGTCCGTCAACGTCGCGAGCGTGACCTGCAAGCGGCGCCGCTCATCCTGATTCAGGTAGCCAGCGCGGAACTTGTGCTGATCGACGCGAGCGCCGGAGCACAACATACGAGTCAGCAGACTGGCCGACGACATTTCGAGAGAGAAGACAGCCACAGGCTTGCGCATCTGCGGATGCGTCGCGACGTGTTGCGCGATGTTCATTGCCAGCGCCGTCTTGCCCATGGACGGACGTGCTGCCAGGATGATGAGTTCGCCGCCATTCAGTCCACCCGTCATTTCATCGAACTTGGTGAATCCGGTGCTGAGGCCGCGCACGCGCTGGCTGGGATCGAGGAACGCGCCGATGCCGCCGGGGAATTTTTCGAGCACTGCGTCGGCAGTGATCAGTTCATCGCGAGCCCGGCTCTCGCCCAGCTTCAGCATCGATTCTTCGGCCTGCGCCAGAATCTGGTCCGGCGTCTCTTCGCCAATCAGGCAGCGATCAATGATCTTCTGCGAGTTGAAGATCAACTTGCGCAGGATCGCCTTGTCCTTGACGATTCGGATGTAGCTGTCGAGGTTCGTCAGCTCAGGCAGTCCGTCATCCAGCGAGACGAGATACGCCAAGCCGTCGACGGATTCCAGTTGCCCTTGGCGAATGAGTTCGTCGGCGAGCGTGACACGATCGATACGTTCGCCCCGATCGTAGAGATCCTTCATGCGCCCGAACAGGCGGCGATGTTTTTCGAGGCTGAAATCGTCAGGCTCCAGCGAGCCGGCCACCTGCAGATAGTAGGTGTCGTTGAGCAGGATCATGCCGAGCACGAACCGCTCTGTATCTACGCTGGCTGGGAGGCCTTTTTCGAAAGTTAGATCCAGGCTGGCCATCGGAGTTTCGAGACTGTCAAGTTAGCAACAATGCCCTGAGGAAGACTTTGTGGATAACGAAGATTTCGGGCAACATATTGAAAGGACATCGATTACAGGGCCACTTTCCACGGGTTTTCCACAGCCCTCTACAACATTTTACCGCCTTTCTGTTTCAGCCCTGCGGACCTCTCGCGATACAATTGAGAGAACATCATGGCATTTGTAGAAACATACCGGCAGCAGGCCTTGGATGCGATCAACGCGATCGATCTGGCTCTGGTCGAACAAGCGATTGAGTGGTTTCGGGAAGCCCGCGCCGAAGGCCGCATGATCTTCGTCGCTGGCAACGGCGGGAGCGCGGCGACGGCATCGCACTTGGTCTGCGACTTGGTCAAAGACGTCAGCTACCAGAAGGACCTGCGTTTCCGGGCCATGGCTCTGCAAGATGCGATCCCAACGGCCACTGCGTATTCAAACGATGTGGACTTCACCGAAGGTATCGTGGAAACACTGCGCAACTTTGCTCGCCCCGGCGATCTCTACATGGCGCTCAGCGGATCCGGCAATTCGATGAACCTGGTGAAGGGCATCGAGTGGGCGAACCAGTTCGGCATGAAGACGTTGGCTCTGACTGGTCGCGATGGCGGCAAGCTGGGCGCGGCGGCGCAACTGAACATCCAGGTGAGCATCCCGCACATGGGCCGCATTCAGGACGCGCACCACGTGGTCTGCCACATGTTGTCGTACGCATTCTCCGAAACTCCGTAACCGTCCCGTCGCATGAAACTGACCCGTCTTCTGGCGCTGGCCGCGCTGGCGCTACCCGTCTATTCTCAGACCACCGATAACGCGAACATGTGGTTCGTGTATAACGGTGACCATCCAATCGCGAAGTCGAAGTGGGGCGCACATCTGGAAGGTCACTGGCGGCGCTCCGATTTCGGGCTCAAGTGGCAGCAGTTGTTGCTGCGGCCCGCAGTGAACTACCAGCTTTCGAAGAACATCGGCCTCAGCGGCGGCTACACGTTCCTGCAAACGCGTCCTTGGGGCGAGTTTCCGAACCCCGGCACATTTCACGAACACCGCATCCACGAACAGATCACGTACAACCGGCGCACGTGGAAACTCGACTTCTCGCATCGCGTTCGCTTGGAGCAACGTTACATGGGAGTGCTCGCGAAACAGGTGGATGGCAGCTACGCCATGAACTCCTTCCGCTATCAGAACCGCATCCGCTACCAGGGACGTACGCAGATACCGTTGAAGAAGCTCGGCGACGGGAAGAACTACGTCGCGCTCTCGGATGAAATCTTCTTCAATTTCGGCAAGAACGTGGACCGCAACGTCTTCGACCAAAATCGCGCTATGATTTCGTTGGGCCGGGATATCGGGCACCAGACCCGTGCGGAGATCGGGTTCATGGAACAGACGCTGCAACGTCGCGGCGGGCAGATCTTCGAACACAACCATACACTGCAGTTCACGATCAACAGCCGCATTCCGATCTTCTAGACCAAGGAGCAGCAATGTCCGACATCAACCGCCGTCAAGCACTCAGCGTGGTGGGAGGTGCGGTGTTGCTCGCCTCCTGCGGCTCAGCTCCCAAGGAGGCCCCCGTGGATCCAGACGCTCATGATGTTCACTCTTACGGACAGCCAGACAAGGTGCGCGTACAGTCCGTCGCGCTGGATCTGGAAGTCCTCTTCGAGACGCGGAAGCTGAAGGGCAACGCGATCCTGGTGATCGACGCAGCCAAGGGCGACGATCCGCTGATTCTGGATACGCGCGACCTGGACATTGACTCGATCGAGATTTCGGCGGAAGGCGACGACTACGGCCCGGCGAAGTACACATTGGGCACGCGTGATCCCATTCTGGGTGCGCCGCTCACGATTACGCTGGAGCCCGGCACCAAGTTCGTTCGTGTGTATTATTCCTCACGCCCCACGGCCAGCGGCTTGCAATGGTTGATGCCGGAACAGACCGCCGGCAAGAAGCAGCCGTTCCTCTTCAGCCAGAACCAATCCATCCACGCGCGCAGCTGGATTCCGATCCAGGATTCGCCGGGCGCACGCATCACTTACAAGGCTCGGATTCGCGTGCCCAAGGGCCTGCGATCCGTGATGAGCGCGGAGCATCAGTTCGCCAACGAAGAATACGCGGACTTCGAGATGAAGAATCCGATCCCGCCGTATCTCATCGCGCTGGCGGTGGGCGATCTGAAGTTCCAGGCGGTGGGACCGCGCACAGGCGTCTACGCGGAGCCCTCAGTGCTGCCGAAGGCTGCCAAGGAATTCGAGGACATGGAGAAGATGATCGCAGCGGTGGAGGGCCTCTATGGGCCGTATCGCTGGGGTCGCTACGATCTCCTGATCCTGCCGCCCAGCTTCCCGTTCGGTGGCATGGAGAATCCGATGCTGACGTTCGCCACGCCGACGGTGATCGCCGGCGACAAGAGCCTGGTCGGGTTGGTGTCCCATGAGTTGGCCCATTCGTGGTCTGGCAACTTGGTCACAAACGCGACGTGGCGCGATTTCTGGCTGAATGAAGGGTTTACCACCTACATCGAGAACCGCATCCAGGAAGTCGTTTATGGCCCCGAACAAGCGGTGATGGAGCAGGCCCTGGGCTGGCGCTCGTTGCAGGATGAGATCAAGGGACTGCCGGCATCGGACACCATCCTCCACATCGATCTGAAGGGCCGCGATCCGGAAGAGGGCACCACCGACATTCCGTATGGCAAGGGATCGTTGTTTGTGCGACTCCTGGAGCAGACCTTCGGCCGCCCGACGATCGACGACTACCTGAAGCGCTACTTCGACCACTTCGCATTTCAGAGCATCACGACGGCAACGATGCTCGCGTATTTGAAGAAAGAGTTGCTCGACAAGAATCCGCAGTTGGCGGCAAAGATCGATCTGCAGAAATGGGTGTACGAGCCCGGATTGCCGGAATCGGCGCCACATGCGGTGAGCGCTCGGCTGGAGGATGTCGCCAAGGATGCGAAGACCTTCGCGGCCGGTTCCCTGCCCGCACGCGAGATCCAGACTGCGAAATGGAGCACGCAAGAGTGGCTGGAGTTCCTCGAAGGCATGCCACCGCTCGACGCGAAGAAGCTCGCGGAGTTGGATCAAGCGTTCCACTTCACCAAGACAGGCAACAGCGAAGTGCTGGACCAATGGCTGGAGATGGCGATCAAGGCCGAGTATGCGCCGGCCTACCCGCGCCTCGAATCCTTCCTGAAGGAAGTCGGCCGGCAGAAGTTCATACGGCCGCTCTATACGGCGCTGATGAAGACACCTGCGGGCCAAGTTCGGGCGAAGGCGATTTACAAAGTGGCGCGCCCTGGTTACCACCCGATCGCGCAGACGTCGGTCGACAAAATCGTCGGCAAGCCGTAGGAGACCACTTGACCGCCAACGATTTCCGGCGCATCGCTTTGAGCTTCGAAGGAGCCGAAGAAGGTAGTCACATGGGCGCGGTGGATTTTCGCGTCGGGGGCCGCATCTTCGCCACTCTAGCGCAGGTGAAAGACGGTTACGGGAATCTCATGCTCACGCCGGAACAGCAGGCGCACTTCATCGCAGAAGCTCCCGACATTTTCCCGCCGGTCAAAGGAGGCTGGGGCCGCATGGGCATCACGCACGTGGTGCTCGCGAAAGTCAGCAAAGACGTTCTCCACGGCGCACTCGAAGCCGCTTACCGTAACCGCGTCGCCAAGAACAGCAAGACCGCGAAAAAGAAGCGCTAGGGCTTCTCGAAGTATTCGGTCGGCGGCTTGTAATCGCGCAGATCAAAGGTTTTTTTCTCGCCGCCCGGAGGCAGCACATCCAGCGTCAAAGCGACGTGGTAGCGCGGCCCCTGGAAGTAGGTCACATGGATCGTGTGGATTCCGCGCGACAGCTTCGCCTTCCCCTCCACAGTTTCAGGTGCGTGCAGTCCGTTGTTATCGACCACCTCCCGATCGTCGATCCACAGCTTCGAGCCATCGTCGGAGGTCAGGAAGAAGCGGTATTCGCCCGCATCATTGATGTAGAACTTTCCTGTATAGTCGATGGCAAACCATTCGAGCAGGTCCGGCACGCCCGGGATACCTTGCGTAAAGTCGCGCGGCGTGATCGCCAGCGAATACGCGTAGATGGTCGCGACGGGCGTCAGTTTCTTGAAGTTCGGGAGCTTCTTGGACTCAGGCTTGAGCTTGTAGACCTGGCCGGTGAGGCCGGAGGGCAGGACGACAGAGACGCCGAACATCGGGGTCTCGTCCGCAGCAGGAGGCTCCTGCGCACACACAAAAACAGCCCCGAAAATAGCGATGGTGAGCAACCATGCTTTGTAGCTCATGGCGCTCACCAGTATCGCAGAACAGAAATTGTGAAGAAGAGTTAGAGCTTGATTTCGACGTCGACGCCCATGGAGCGCGCCGTGCCCTTGACCTGGTTCATCACACCTTCGAGGTCGAAGCTGTTCAGGTCAGGCATCTTGATCTTGGCGATCTCTTCCACCTGCGCCAAAGTGATCTTGCCAACGCGGTTCTTGTTCGGTTCCGCGGAGCCCTTGGCGATGTTCACCGCGCGCTTGATCAGCACGGGCACCGGCGGGGTCTTGGTGATGAAGGTGAAGCTGCGATCCGAGTAGATCGTGATGACGACGGGGATGATCAGGCCTTCCTGATCCTTCGCGGAGGTCTTGGCATTGAACGCCTTGCAGAACTCCATGATGTTGACGCCCTGCGGACCGAGCGCAGTGCCGACCGGAGGCGCCGGAGTGGCCTTGCCAGCCGGGATCTGGAGCTTTACATTCGCTGTAATTTTCTTTGCCATGACTTAAGACACCTTTTCTACTTGTAGGAAGTCGAGTTCGACAGGAGTGGAGCGCCCGAAGATGGTGACCATCACGCGCAGCGTATTGCGCTCGGGGTTAACCTCATCCACTTTGCCGGAGAAGTTGGTAAACGGCCCATCGATAATACGAACGTTTTCGTTGCGCTCGAAGGTGAGCTTGGGCCGGGGCCGCTCGGCGGAACTCGCCTGGCGGTAAAGAACAGAATTGACCTCGTCGGCGGTCAGGGGCACGGGCGAATTGCCGCCACCCACAAAGCCAGTGACGCGGGGCGTCGCCTTGACGGCGTGCCACAGTTCGTCATTCATGGCCATTTCCACCAGGACGTAACCGGGGTACAGCATGCGCTTGCTGGTAACTTTCTTACCATTGCGCAGTTCCACGACTTCTTCGGTGGGGATCAGGATCTGCCCGATTTCATGGGCGAATCCGAAGGCTTCCGCGCGAGTGCGCAGAGATTCCGCAACCTTGTTCTCGAACCCGGAATAGGTGTGGATGATGAACCAGTTCTTCTGCGGACCTTCGTCTACGGCAGACTGAGCTTGCGGCTCGGCTTCCTCGACGGCGTCGGGGATGAACTGTTCACCTTCGGTTGGGATGATCTCTTCGGACATGTTTGGAGTCCTCTACTTGGAGAAGGTGGCGAACAGTTTCTCCATCGAAAAACCAACGAACTGGTCGACGACGGCAAAATAGGCGGCGAAAACGAACACGGCAACAATCACCACCGTGGTGGTCGCGCGGACCTGCTCCCACGACGGCCACGTCACTAGACGCATCTCGTCGCGGAGACCATCAACGTATTCACGGACACGGTCCGGGAACCCGGCGGCCTTATTGGCTGTAACGACTTCGCTCATATTGCCTCGTTCGGAATGGCAGGGGCGGAGGGATTCGAACCCCCACTCGCGGTTTTGGAGACCGCTGGTCTACCGTTAAACCTACACCCCTGTAAGTCGGCTGACTAATCCAGTGTAGCTCACTGGAAGCCGGCTACTTGATCTCCTTGTGGGGATGATGCGTACGGCAGAACGGGCAGAACTTCGAAAACTCGAGTCGCTCCGTTGTCGTTTTTTTGTTCTTCATGGTGGTGTAATTCTTGCGCTTACACTCACCACATTGCAGCGTAATCTGTTCGCGTGCCATGGGACCTCTTATTCCAAAATCTCAGATACCGTGCCGGAACCAACCGTACGGCCGCCCTCGCGAATCGCGAAGCGTAAACCCTTGTCCATGGCAACCGGAGTAATCAGCTCCACCACCAGCTGAACGTTATCGCCCGGCATCACCATCTCCATGCCTTCCGGCAACTGCGCCACGCCGGTGACGTCCGTCGTGCGGAAGTAGAACTGCGGACGGTAACCCTTGAAGAACGGCGTGTGACGACCGCCTTCTTCCTTGCTCAGGACGTAAACTTCGCCCTTAAACTTCTTGTGCGGCTTGATCGAACCCGGC
>CANIIC010000114.1 GCA_947467395.1 Bryobacterales bacterium | reverse complement strand
TGTATGCGTGGCACGGGCGCCACCACATCGCGCACCTTAAGGCTGCTCTGGGGAGGTAGTTGCTGCCTCGGAATATTTGCGAACGAAGGTGTCGAGTCCCGCCGCGGCGAAGGTCGCCTTGGCCTTCTGGATCTCATCAGAGGTCGTGAACGGACCGCTCAGCACACGATAGACGCTGGGGGCAGTGCCGGGAGCCACGAAGGCAGGGAAGCCGAGTTTGCGCGCACCGTGGGCCATCAACGTCGCAAAGCCACGGTCCACGGATCCCAACTGAATGTAGGTCTTACCCGTCTCCGGGGTCCCAGCCAGTGGGGCGTCCAAGATAGCGGGACTGACTCCGGCGGTCACGGCGGCCACGGGTGTCGCCACAGGAGCGGTTACAGGTGCCGGTTTGGGGGCCGGGGCCTCCACCGTCACCACTTTACCGACAGACTTGCCTGCGATGTACGCCGTGGTGGTGCATGCGCCGATGGCCGTGAGCACGACAAGGCTGATGCTGGCGATCTGCCGCCGTCCCAGCACGAACTCGTATTCGGCAGGCTCGGCCACCTCAGGTGACTTCACTTCCGGGATCTCTGCGTTCGGTGCGCCGGACAGCTCCGGCTCGGGCGTGAACATTCTTGACATAGCTGGACCTGCCCCTAGATCGGCGGAACGCCTGAGTTTCCTTAGGGGGCGGCCTTAGAGGTGCCGCTTCAGGAAGCTGATGATGTTGTAGCCGGCCATGAACTTAAACGGAGTCTCGCCCAGCGTGTAGTGCCCGCACGGCAGCACCACGGCCTTGTGCCACATCTTGTGTTCCTTAGCCGCCGCGATCACCTGTTCGGAGAAGCGCAGAGGGAACGTGGTGTCGTAACGCGCGTACATGAACAGCGGCTTCTTGCCGCCTTGCGCGTAGCGCTCGAAGTGGAACGGCGGACTGATCACGCGCCACACGTCGCGAAGTTCATGCAGCGTGATGTGATTGAGGAAGCCTTCGCGGATGTGCCGCGTCGAGAGCCCTTCCCACACGACGTCGGCGAAGTACGTTGAGCAGTGATTGAATACGTTCACCTTGAGGCGCGAGTCATACGTGCTCGCCAGGAACGCGTAGCAGGAGCCTAAGCTGGTGCCGACGATCCCGATGGATTCGTAGCCTTGCTGCTCCAGCCAGTCGACGGCACATCGGATGTCGAGCACGGCTTGTCGTGTCGCATGAATCGTACGGGCCACGTTCGACGAGACGGCGTAATCGGCGCGCTCCAGTTCAGGCGGCATGCGGTAGTCGTGATAGGGAAGACTGAGGCGCAGCGCGCTAATGCCGAACTTCGCGATGCCCGCGCAGAGCGCCTTGTGCTGGTTGAGCGAGGCGTTCCAGTGCGGCAGCACAATGGTTGCGACCTTGCGCTTGCCGGGCTTGTGCTCAGTGGGAAACCACACGCCGTGGACTTGATTGTTCCCGGGGTAGGGCGAGGTCGACGGGCTGGTGAAGCGCAGCAGGTCGCCCTCCAGACGGAAGTCGTTCGGCGTTTCGTAGTCGAAGAACTGCTCGGGGGTTGCGAGAGCGGCGTCGTTGAAGGCGTTCAGGTACTGGTAGGGATCGGCTCCGTTGACCGCCGGAGCCGACGGCAATTCGCGCGTCCATTCGAGACCCCAATCAAACGGGCGAACGACGCGATTCGTAGAAACAGAGCAGAGTCGATTTTCCCAGTCGTACATCCACCGGGCGTAAAGAGTGCGCATGCGAGGACTAAACTACTAACTTAACAGGTCCAACGCATGCGCACACGCACTTACTTGAACGCCAGGGTCGTGATCTGGCCGTTCGGGACGTTCATGAACTGATCCAGGCCCAGCTGGGACGTGGGGCCGATGTTGCTGGGGATGTCGCGCATGCGGACGATGATCGGCAAGGTGTTGCTGGGGGCCGGAGCGCCCGTCTCGCCGTTCTGAGGCATGCGGATGTTGATCTGCCACAGCCCCGGGAATTGAGGGGAGAGTCCGGAATACAGGATCTTGCTGTCCGGTACTGTATAGGTTCCGCCGATGATGATGACCGGCTTCACATCGGTATCGATGGCGCGACCGGCGGCTTCTCCATCCGGCGGCGCGTTATCCAGATGGCCGTAGCCGGTCAGCCACAGCGTCAGTAGCTTGCCTTGACCCGCAGGGCTGGCCGCGCTGTTGGGAGTGCCGTCTTCATTTGTGGCCGCGATCTGGCGGTTGCCCTGCTGGTTCGCGGTGAAGAAACCCGGCGCGGCGGAACCCATCGTGAAGGTGCCGGCGGCTAGGATCTCGCCCGTATCCGGGCGCGTAATCAGGAACTCAGCTGTGCCCGAACTGGGTGCGTTGTTCGGCACCAGGAAGTAGATCACATTGTTGGTGATGCTGGTGATGGGTGCGGGAACACCGTTCACCTGGACTTGCAATCCGCCTAGGGTCTTCGGGTAGGGGATGGATCCGCTCGCGGGAGTGAAATCGAAGTTCTTCCCGGCGCGTGCAGCCAAGGCGTACATGCCGGGGGTCATCGTCGCGTTGATATTCGCGCCCGATGCATACGTGGCGGCATGCCGGTAGGCGAGCTGGGCGTAGTAGAAGGTCATCCGGTTCACAGCCTCGGCCGCGATCAGGTTGTCGAACTGATCCAGCACGACGGCCATGGGCGCCACGGACTGGACCGCGGCAGTTCTGGCCGGGTTCTGGCCTAGATTCGTAAACTCTGGATATCGCGACACTAGGTTTGCCCCGAATTCGGCAACCCACAGTTCGCCCGTCGACACGCTCACAGCGACCCCTTCGGGCTGGCTCAAGTTGGGGATGGATGTGCCCGCCGCGCCGTTACTGATCGTTGAGGTGCTGGAGTACACGATCAGTCTGTTGTTGAACGAATCTGCGACATAGAGCCGGTCTGAAGTGTCAACCGCCATCCCGCGCGGATGGTTCAGTCCGGTGGCCGAAGCCGAGGACGCGGTCGCACCGAACGTCAACTGCCCCAATACTGTCCGGGCCGTCTGTCCGTTGACGAAATCCGCACCCTGCTTGCGGAAGATCAGGATGCGATTGTGATTGTAGTCGGAGGCGGCTACATCGCCGTTATTGAATACGGCGATACCCATCGGCTGGGACATTGTGCTGGAACTGGCGTCCGGGATAGAAGAGGTGAAATTGAACTGCCCCAGCACCACGGAGGCGCGCTGGACCTGGCCAGCGGGTACGGAAAACGGGGAGGGGAAGCGCAGCAGGCGGCCGTTGAAGCTGTCGGCGACCCACAGGTTTCCCTGCGCATCGACCGCTACGCCGGAGGGCCTGGAAAGACCTTGATCGGTTGGAACTAGCGGATCGGCGCTAGGGTAGTTCAGGCCGGTGTGAAAGCGGTCGGGCTGGCCAATAATGACATCGGCGGGTTGCGTCAGCAGGGTTCGGACGTCGGTGCCTACCTTGCGCACATCGGCAAAGCCCAGGATGCGATTATTCTGGCTGTCGGCAACATACAGGCGGTTGGGCGTCGAAGACCTGTCAATGGCCATGCTGGCGCCGTGGAAACTCTGGTCGTACATGAACAGTTCCCGGCCGTCCACTAGGTTCAGTGAGTTCACGTCAAACTGCGGCTGACCCACCACGCGGGTGGCGGGGTTCAAGTCGCCTGATCCGCCGACAATCTGGAGTGCCAAGACGCGGTTGTTTCCCGTGTCCGCCACCCACAATTCGTTGTTGAACACTGCCGCCCCTGCCGGAGTGGCGAAGGAATCGGATTGGGGCTTGGTCGCACCGTTGCCTCGATTGACGCCACCCGTGAAGAAGGTGTTCTGGCCATAGACTCCGAGGATCGAGGGGGACAGTACCGTATTGGTGGCGGCAGGCCATGCATCGGAAGCCCCGAAGCGAACCACGCGATGAGCAGCGGTATCGCAGATATAAGGCACATTGCCCACGGTAGCGATACACTGCACCGTGACAAACCCGCCGGTGCTTTGACCAAGGGTGTAATCATTCGGTGCGGGAGGACGAACTTGGCCGGCGGTGGTCGGCTGACTCCCGAGAATGCGACGAGGCAAACTGCCCGTCACGAAAGTGTCGTAATACAGGACTCGGGCTAGAGAATCCGCTACAAACAACCCGCCGCGGGCGTCAAACGCTAGCGCCGCCGGGCGGTTGATGTTGGTAATGACTGACTGCGTATCGGTGCTGGCCGAACTGTCGAAGGCGTTCTGCCCCAATACCAAGTCGGCTGCCGGCTCATTGCCGGTGAGTCTGCCCTTGGGAAAACGCAGGACCCGGTGATTCAGCGCATCGGCGGCCCACAGATTCCCGTCGGCATCAAACGCAAGAGCCGTGCGCGCGACGCCGCCGAATTGATTGGAGGACAGTGTCTTTTCGGAGGGCTTAGCGAGGCCTTCGTTCGACTGTGTTCCCGAACTCACGGTCTTCTGCCCGATAACCAGATCCGGGGTCACCAGATCGCCTGGCTGATCCAAGGGACGGGAAAACCTCAAGATGCGATTATTGCCCGCGTCGAAGACCCACAGGTTCCCGGACGAATCCACCGCCAGAGCGTTCGGCAACGACAGTCCGGCAGCAGTGAGGCCACCAGAGGTTGAGCCCGGGCCACCTTGAAACGCCTTGAAAAAATCACGCTGGCCGATCACGCGGTCGGCCTGATTGCCGGCCGACAGGCTCGCCGGATTACGCCAGGCTAGGACTCGGTTATTGCCGGTATCGGCGATGTACACGATCGGAGGGGAAGAAGTGGTGTCGAACGCGATGGCGGTCGGGGAGTTCAGCTCCCGGCCTTCAAGGAGATTTGGACTGATGGTCTGCTGGGGGTCGAGCGACAGCTTGGCCTGGCCAAACCCTCTCGACGGAAAAGGGTTAATGTCTGGGGATACTTGGGCAAAGGCGGCTGCCGAAAGCACAGCGGAAATCATCCAAATGCCGGCGAATCTGTTCATAAAATGGGGTCTCCGAGCAGACGAGACGCGGGCGCCGCCTGATAACGTTGAAGATAACATAGGTACTTGGCGGTAAGTATAGTACCGCCCTCTTTCCTCTGTAACCATCGGCGGTTCTGTGTCATCCTATTAACCGAGAGGCTGCCGAGAGCCTCGAAAAGGGGAACTTGGAGACTCTTCGGGGTGTCCAAATCACGATGCGGTACTGGGGCTACTTAGCGCTAAAGCTGGGTGCGGCAGGCGCCCTCCTCTACGGAGCCGGGAGAGTTCTGTTCGGTCTCCTTCCTCCGCCTCCTCCAGTCCGTCACATTGACCTGGATCCTTTCGGTACCGACCTGCGTTTCACCGTTTTGGTGATGATTTACACTATCTTGTCCGCCGGCGTCCTGTGGGCGATCCTGTTGGACCATCGCTATCGTTGCCGCACCTGCCTCTGCCGCCTGCGGATGCCGCTGCTGACCGGTTCCTGGACCCACGTCCTCATTGGTCGCCCCCGCACTGAGTACATCTGTCCCTACGGGCACGGTACTCTGAAGGTGGAAGAATTGCAGAGCACCGGACTCACCGAACCCGACTGGCAACCCCACGAAGATATGTGGAAAGAGCTGGCTAAGAAGTAAATCCAGGGAAACACGTTGGCTGTCAAATTACGTCTATCGAAGGACTCGCTCATCGCCAAGCTCGCTGGGACACCCCTGCGGCGCGGACTGCTGCTCTTCGCGCTTATTTTCGTGATCGCCGGCGGTGGGCTGTTTGTCTACTACTACAATTACTACGCCGGTCTGATTGAGGCGAAGCTGGAAGCCGGGCCGTTCGCCGACATGAGCGTGCTCTACGCGGCTCCTCGGCCTGTCCTCGCCGGCGAAAAGATTGAGCCCGCCGAGATCGCCGCATACTTGCGCCGAGCAGGGTATTCCGAAGATTCCAATCGGAGCCGCGTCGGTTGGTATCGACTGCGTCCCGACGCCATCGAAATCAACCCCGGCCCGGACGCCTACGACAATGAAGGCGCGGTGATCAAAGTGGCCGGAGGTTCGGTCACCGAGATTATCTCGCAGCACGATAACCGGACCCGCAATCAGTTCCTGCTGGAACCAGAGCCCATCAGCAACCTGTTCGACAAGCAGCGCCAGAAACGCCGCGTCGTGCGCTACGAAGACATCCCCAAGGTGATGGTGAACGCGTTGCTGTCAGCCGAAGACAAGAACTTCTTCAGGCATCCGGGTTTTGATCCGTTCGGCATCGTGCGCGCCGCCTACCGGGACATCGTTGAAGGCAAGATGGAAGGCGCATCCACCATCACGCAGCAACTCGCGCGCACCCTATGGTTGGGCAATGAGCGTGGTTGGCGTCGCAAGGTTCCCGAAGTGCTGATTACGCTCCACCTGGAGCATCAGCTGAGCAAGGAACAAATTTTCGAGTACTACGCCAACTCCATCGATATTGGTCATCAGAGCAGCTTCTGGGTTCGAGGCTTCGCGCAAGGTGCTCAGGTGTACTTCGGGAAGGACCTGCGTAACATTACAGTTTCAGAAGCCGCTCTCCTCGCCGGTTTGCCGCAGGGGCCATCCCTATACGATCCGTTCCGCAATCCCGAACGAGCCCAGTACCGCCGCAACATCATCCTGAAGTTGATGCGCGACAACGACTACATCACCGACGCCGAATACCAGGAAGCGATCGCCAGTCCGCTGGGCGTGAAGCCTGAAGCCGCTGAAACCAGCGATGCGCCCTACTTCGTCGATCTGGTGACGCAAGCTCTGGAACAGCAGTTCCCGCAGCGTGACTTCCGTGGCAGCAACCACAAGATTTACACTACGCTGGATCTGGAACTGCAGCGTGATGCCGTGGAAGCGGTCCACAAGGGACTCCCGGAAACAGACAACGCGTGGAAGAAGCGCAATAAGAACTACGGCACACCGAAGTTCCCCAAGGCGCAAGTGGCCCTGATCGCTCTGGATGCTGTGACCGGTGAAATCCTGGCCTTGCAAGGCGGCCGTAACTACGGCGAGACGCAGTTGAATCGAGCCTTCGCCAAACGCCAGCCGGGTTCCTCGTTCAAGCCATTTGTATACGCGACCGCCATGGCCTCGGGCCTCGATCCCGCCAGTCAGAACATTCTCACCCCAGCCTCCACCGTGGTCGACGAGCCCACCACCTTCTGGTATGACGACTCGCAGCCCCCCTATGAGCCGCACGATCACGACGAGTACAAAGGCACGGTCACGTTGCGCTACGCCTTGGCGCACTCGCTGAACATCCCCGCCGTGAAGATCGCGGAGATGATGGGTTACGACAAAGTCGTGGAAACGGCCCGCGCAGCCGGCATGAATCTGAACATCAAGCCTACGCCTTCGATCGCGTTGGGTACGTATGAGGTGACGCCGCTCGAAATCGCGGGCGCGTACACGGTCTTCGTAAACGAAGGCCAGATGATCAAGCCCACCGCGATCCGGGGTATCCGCTCCGGCGACGGGAACCGGATCTTCCAATCCAAGATCGAAAAGAAGGATGCCATCGATCCGCGCGTGGCCTACCTGACGATGAGCATGATGCAGGAGGTGCTGCGTTCAGGCACCGGCGCCGGTGTCAGCCGCTACGGTTTCACGCTTCCGGCGGCCGGGAAAACGGGTACCTCGCGTGACGGCTGGTTTGTCGGGTTCACCTCGCGCATCATTTGCGCGGTGTGGGTAGGCTTCGACGATAATCGCGACTTCGTGTTGGAAGGCGCTCGCAGCGCGCTGCCCATTTGGGGCGAATTCATGGCGCGCGCACACAAGCATCGCGAGTATTCAAACGTTCACACGCTGCCTGCGCCGGACGGCGTGGTGACCGTAGACATCGATGCCGATACCGGCGAACTCGCGACCACAGCCTGCCCGCGCGTACGTAGTGAAGTATTCATTGCTGGAACACAGCCGGTGCAGGCGTGCCGCACGCATGGCCGCGGTGGTCAAGCCATTATCTCGTCGTGGGACGATCCGGCACCTGCCTCTGTTGCGCAGGTCGCTGCCCCCGCCGATCCAGGGCCTCGCGCTGCTCGGCCTCGTAGCAAATCCCCACAGGTGATCCCGATCGCGCCCGCCCCGAAGCAGGCTCCCAAGCAGCCCGAAAAGGGCTTCTGGGGCAGGGCACTCGATTTGTTCAAGTGACGGCGGTAAAGTAGAGAAAACGGAGGATGCTGCTATGACCTCGCTTCTGCCTGTAATTCTGGGCGCCGCGATGGCGTTTCAAGTTCCGCCCGCCGGCTTGGCGGGGAACTTGACTGCGCAATCTCCACGCACCGTTGCGGAAGGCAACCCGAACCTCACCGACGAAACTCGCGGCGACATCATGATGGCCCGCAAGATGTACCGCGACGCGATCGATTTCTACAAGCCCGCTTCTAACAAAAGTCCGGTCCTGGCCAACAAGACCGGCATTGCCTACCACCAGATGGGCGATCTGGACAACGCCAAAAAATTCTACGAACGTGCCATTAAGCTGGACCGCTCGTATCCGGAAGCTTACAACAACCTCGGTACCGTGCAGTACGCGAAGAAGTCGTACGGCAGTGCGATTAAGAGCTACGAACGGGCCCTCGCTCTGACGCCTAAAGCTGCCTCCGTTTGGTCGAACTTGGGCACGGCCTATTTCGCTCGCAAGAAATACACCGAGGCACTGCGCGCCTATCAGTACGCTCTTGAATTGGATCCGGAGGTGTTTGAACGTCGCGGCTCAAACGGAGTGTTATTGCAGGAGCGCTCGGTGGAAGAGAAAGCAATGTTCTACTACACGCTGGCTAAGAGTTACGCTCAGGCCGGCGACTGGGAGCGAACGCTGCGCTACATCCGCTTTGCGCTCGAGAGCGGATTCAAAGACAAGAAGCGCTTCTTTGAAGAAGCGGTCTTTTCAGGGCTGAAAGAGAATGAGGAGTTCAAGGAACTTCTCGCCACGGAGCAGAAAGTCCTCTGAAACCCCGTCTTTGGTCTGTTCTCATCGCCGCAGCGGCCTTATTCTCCTGCGGACCCGTTGCTGCTCCCCTCAAGGTGGATCGTGTCGCCTTTCTTTCGGTAGACAACCTTTCGGGCGATCCATCCCTGGATTGGGTAGCCGTTGCCTTGCCGGTGATGGCGGCCAGCCAGGTCGCTGGGGTGGGAAACCTGCTGCCACTGCGTGCCGAATCTTCTGTTGAGGCGACGAAGCTAAGCGCGAATCACGTGGTCAGCGCGTATTTCGACCAGCGCCGAGGCAAGCTCCACGTTGAGTTCGCGATCGAGGATGCCACAACGCATCAGATTCGGACAGTGTCCGCCGATGGCGATGTGGTCACGGCGGCGAAAGCTCTGACGACGGCAATTCACCCCGGAGCCCACGCCTTTGCGTCCACAAAGTTACCGGCCATCGAAGCCTGGGCCCGTCGCGATTTCGCCCGCGCCGTGGAACTCGATCCGGACTTTGGCACCGCGTGGCGGGATCTGATCCAAAGCCAGCAACCCGAACTTGCTCGTCAGTCCGTGGCCATTGCCCGGTCGCGAGCGACCATCCAGTCGCCCCTGGATCGGGCGGAGATTTCTCTGCTGGACGCCCGGTTGCGCCAGGATACAGCTGCTGAGATCGCCGCAACGGACGAACTCGTGAAACTCCAGGCCAATGATGCGGGTTTTCTGCGGTCGGTGGCGGAACAGGAATCGGCTGCCCGCCGCTTTGACCGGTCCGTGGGTTTCTACAAAGCCGTGCTGGAACTCCAGCCGGACGATGCTTTGATCTACAACCTGTTGGGGTATGCCCAGTTCTTCGCCGGGGATCTGGCGGGAGCCCGGCGTTCCTTCCAGACGTACGGGAAGGCGCCAAATCAGGAAGCCAACGCTCTTGATTCTGAGGGCGAGGTCCTGTTCATGGCCGGCCAGTTCAAAGAAGCGGAGTCGTATTTTCTTCGTGCGCATCAGGTCGGTCCGAACCTGCTGGAGGGCGGGGACCTCATGAAAGCGGCATACGCGCGGTGGCTGTCGGGGGATCTGGCGGGGGCCGATCGTCGCTTTCAGGAATACCTGCAGTTACGCGGACAACATGCGGATGGAACTTTGATTTGGCGGCGATCCGTGTGGGATTACGCCACCGGACGCACGGACCAAGCCATCGCGCGCCTGAAGAGTGCCACTGGTCCGGTTGCGCAGATTGCACAGAGTCAGCTTGCCGTGTGGTCGAATGTGACCAAGTTGCCGGAGGATTTGGCGACGCTGGAGAAGGAATACCGGGCGGCTCCCGCGGCTTCGGATGGGTTTGTCCGGACGTTATACGCGCGGGCGCTGCTGAAGGCTGGAGAGAAGGACGAAGCGGCGAAGTTGGCGGCACTGTGGCCGTTGCCAGAAAGCGGTGATCCGCTGCTGCAATCGCTGCTTTATCCCTTGTACCGGGAACTTCGGGACAAGGTCGCTCCGTAGCTGGTGGGAAATGGAAAAGGGGAGCGGTTTCCCGCTCCCCTTGATTCCGTTGCTTGGGTGATGTTTACGCGTTAGCGGCGGCGGTCATCACGGACGCGACCTTCGAGAAGATCGTGCTGATGCTGGACGCAACGCCCGGCATGATGGCGCCCGCGGCGACGGCAACGAAACCGGCCATCAGCGCGTATTCAATGAGATCCTGGCCCTTCTGGTCCTTCAAGATCTGCAGTTTCAAAATCATGTTCTTCATGGTGTTATTTTTCCTCTCTCCCTAAATCTCTGCGACATTCCCTGTCGCCAATACAAACCTACCATCGGCAGTTTTCCCAGAAAATCAGCATGAGTGCCTAGGAAGACTCTGATTTCTTCTGAGGTCGAGGGCTGTTTTGGGCGGCTAGAACCTTAGTACGTTACCCCTCAATGGGGTAGTTTTCGCACCCCACTCGTGGGCCAGCTTAATTTTTTCAATCACTTGCCAGGGGCAGGGAAAGCCTTAATCCAAACTGCGGTATTCCATCGAGGGTGTTTGTTTCCTACAGCGCGTATGCTGGATACATGCACTTGCTGCTGATGGCGTGGCTTGCGATGTCCGTTCGGGACGGCGGAGCTGCGTTGCGCAGTGGGTGTGACGCGGACTCCACGAAAATCGCCCAGCTGGCAGCCGGCACTCCGGTGACCATTCGATTCTCATTATCCGGTCAGAGCGAGCCCTGCTATAAGGTGGTGACGACGTTCGAGGGGAATCCAGTCGAGGGCTACCTCCCGGGCGCGGCGATCGCGGACCTGGACACTTTTGAGACGGCTCGCAAAGCCGGAAGCGGTATTTTAGTCACCCGGGAAGTCTTGCAAGCAGTCGGGGCACCGTCCTCAAGTCGCGGAGCCAATGGGTCGCTATCGGAACAAGCCGCGGGACTGATCGAGTCCGCCCAACCAAGCCGCGCGCTGGCCTTGCTGGAACCGGAGTTGAAGCGCGGAGATCCCCAATTGTTGGCCTTGGCGGGTGCTGCGGCGTGGCGTGCGGATGATCCACAACGCGCGTTGGATCTGTGGCGCCGATCGCTGGCCATTCGACCGAATCGCGAAGTGCAGGAATTGGTTTCTCAGGTGCAACGGGAAACCCAGGGCGACCAGAGCAAGCAACGCATTTACGGAGCCCGTGTCCTGCTGCGTTATGAGGATACAGCGGTTTCTCCGGACACGGCCCGAGCGATGGCTGCGGTTGTGGATCAGGAGTTTGCCCGTATTTCCGGAGAGTTGGGCTGTTCCGCCACGGAGCGGATTGTGACCATCGCGCAAAGCAAAGACTCGTACGTCAAAACGACTGCGGCGGCTGAGTGGAGTGCCGGTCAGTTCGACGGTCGCATCCGCGTACCGGTGTTCGATGGACGCACTATTGATCCTGAGATGCGGCGCACGCTGGCGCATGAGGTGACGCATGCCTGCCTGACGATGCTCGGTCGCTGGCCGGCATGGCTGCACGAAGGCGTGGCACAATCCAGCTCTGGTCAAGCTCTTTCTGCCGCTGAGGCGAACGCGGTCCTTATTCAGGCTCGCGCCAAGCGCATGACGCTGTCCAAGTCGGCCGAAGAGTGGTCAAATTTGGATGCAGACAGCGCGCGGCTGGCTTACCAACTGGCGCTGCACGCCATCGAAGTATATCGCCATGACCACGGCAGCACGGGACTCCGCAACCTTCTGCGGACCCCCGAGCGTCTGACGCAGGTTACTGCGGACCTCGACCGGCGGCTGGGGCTTTAGGCGCCAGTTCGGCGGGTAGCGGGAAGTTGCCATCGTACGGCGGCCAGTTCGGCACGGGCTGATCCGGCGCCGGGTAAAACATCGCCGAGTACACGTTGCGAATCTTGTTGTTGTCGATGAAGAACCATTCGGCAAACACATTGCGACGCGTCGCCGTACCGGGCTTGCGCATGAACACGGCCAGCGCCAGCACCACCTGAGCTTCTTCATCAATCACCGGATAGCGGCGCGCGGCGACGATCGAGACATTCAGGTTCGCCAGGTTCGCAGCGCAATCATTGGTGCCCGTCATGCCGCGGCCATTCTCGACGCGCGTGCAGCCGTCGTGATGCATGATGAGGGAGCCGTCGTGTGTTGTGAGTCCGTCGAAGTAGCTGTTGGTGATCGCCTCGAGAGCCTCACGCGACGCGCGCTGCGCCTTCGGAACCACGCGGTCGGGCGGGGGATTCTTGGCGAGGTTGTCCGGCTCAAAGAAATTACCGTTCGAAGTGCCGTCGGGATTGTTACCGTTGAGGCCGGGATCGTTCTTGTGGGAGATCATCCATTCGGCCTCGGTGATCTTCTTGTCGACCACCTTCACGCGCACGGTGACGATCGCGCTGTTGGCGCCTTCTTCGATAACGCCAAAGTAGGCGGCTTGTCCACTGACCGCGTCCAGATAGCGGCGTTGGAACTTGCCCAGTCCGGTGGCTGACTTCCACATCCCTGTGCCAGGTCGCACGACCACCGCGTTCTCGGTCTGGCGGAAGCCGACGAATAATGGAGCGGCCGCGGGATCGTGCTTGATCACCGCAGTCAGGTACTGATCGAGCATGCCTTTGAGGCATGCGCGGTCACAAGCGGCGGTGGCTCCGAAGGTGCTGGAAGCGGTGAGTAGAGCGGCGGCAAAAACGAATCGGGCAGAGTGCATGAACAAACCTCGTTCATACATTCTGCCCGATTGCAGAATCAATGTGTGAGTGTTCCGGACTACAGGAACGTGTTTTCCAATACCAGGACGCCCGCCCCAGTGTTCGAGATCGGAGCATGGTAGTGCTTGTGGACGATCTTCACGTTGTCCTGGAGTGCGCCGCGCATCACCAGCCACATGATGGTTTCGATGCCCTCGGTGCCGGTGAGGCGCATGATCTCGGAGTTGGTGAACTTCGTCATCCACTCAGGATCGCTGGCGATCCGATCCATGCACTCCAGATCGAAATCGACGTTGATCAGGCCTGCGCGCTCGCCTTGGAGCTGATGCGACATGCCGCCCGTTCCCAGTACGACCACCTTCAGATCCTGGTCGTAGCTTTCGACGGCCTGACGCAGG
>CANIIC010000113.1 GCA_947467395.1 Bryobacterales bacterium | reverse complement strand
GGCAACACCGGCGGCGGTGGCGGTGGCGGTGGCACGACCACCGGCGGCACCTTCACGTTGAGCGCGAAGACGTCGGGCAAGGGCAACTTTGTCAGCAACCCGGCCGGAATCAGCTGCGGCTCGTCGAAGGGTTCTTGCTCCAAGGCCTTCCCGGCCGGAACGCTGGTGAACTTGACGGCCAAACCGGATGCAGGCGCGATCTTCCTGGGTTGGACGGGCGACTGCGCGGGCAACATCACCAGTTGCACGGTGACCATGGACAAGGCTCGCTCGGTAACGGCGAACTTTAAGTAGAAAAAGTCGTAGTTCCTGGGGCCACGAGCAACCGCTCGTGGCCCTTTTCTTGTTTAGGGGCACAACCAGCGTAAGCAGTCGTCGGTGGTGGAGATCGTCACGCCGATGTTCTCGAGTTCCTTCCGCCCCTGCTCATAGACGCCCGACATCGCATCGTCAATCAGCATCACTCTGAGGTCGCGCTCACTAGCCTCATAGATGGAGGTGCGCGGGCAGTTCGGGAAATTACAGCCGCACACCACGAGCGTGTTCACACCCCACCCCGGCAGCATGGCTTCGAGCGCGGTCTGATAGAAGGCGCCCCAGCGGGGCTTGTAAAAGATCCACTCATCATCGCCAATCCGCTGCGGGTGTCCGTTCAGCAACGTGGGGGCATCCAACTCCGTGCCGGACGGGACGAGTTCGGGCACTAACTGCGATCCTGGACTGCCCGGTCCCACAACCTTCCAGCCACCGGCGACCCGGTCACGCCGACAGAGGTCCACGTTGCTGCCGTCCTCCTTATACAGCCGCACCATGTGGGCGATCGGGCGTCCGGCGGCCCGGAATGCATGCAAAAGCCGAACCATGTTCGGCACCGCTGCCGCTGTTCCCGGGATCTCGGCAGGCGCTCCAATCGCGGTGAAGTCAAGCTGAACGTCAATGGTGAGCAAGAGCGACTTGGCGGGATCTGGCGCAATTCGGTTCACGGCCGCTCCGTGCAGGGCTTCGCCCCAGGTCCCGGAAGTGGCTGCTTTGGAGCATCCGCCAGCAGTTCGGCTTCGTCTTCGTAAGCGTAAATTACAGGTGCCTGATTCGCCATCAAACCTCCTGTATCGGCCGTCGGGCCGTAGTTCGAATGTAGGTCCCGATTCAGCATCCGCAGCATCGCCATCTGCTGCCCGCGATGGTGCGAAGTGTGTGCAATTCTGCGCACCATGATCCACGCACGGCTGCGCGGAACGCTGAAAAACGCCACTTCCTGCTGCCACCACGCATCGTCCTTCGATTCCAGCTCGGCCAGTCGCTTCGCGGAATCCGCCGCGTACTGCGCAATGAAACCGCGGCGGGTCTCTTCGGCGGGCAGCGGAGGAGCGCCCACATCGATCCCGAACATATTCTTAAACCACAGGTTTTCGCTCACGCACTGGTGCACCATTTGCTCCCAAACGCTGCGCCCGCGCATGTCGGAAGGATGCGGCCGTATCGAAAGATCAGCGTCCCCGAACATGCTCCACACGCTCAGCACCTTAAGCCGTTCGGTGGCAAAGGTTTCGGTCAGAAAGCAGTACCTCATACGAGGTAGAATAATAGATGCATGCAAGTCTGG
The DNA here is from genome assembly GCA_947467395.1 of Bryobacterales bacterium. Classification (GTDB taxonomy): domain Bacteria; phylum Acidobacteriota; class Terriglobia; order Bryobacterales; family Bryobacteraceae; genus Palsa-187. The sequence goes on along the minus strand of CANIIC010000113.1, from coordinate 11,916 downwards.
AATCAAGAGCGGGCTGTTACGATCGTCCAACAGCTCAAAGAACTTCCCGGCGCACTGCTTCCGATCCTTCACGCTTTGCAGGAAGAATTCGGCTACGTGGACCATTCCGTGGTCCCCGCAATTGCAGATGCCCTAAATATTTCGAAGGCCGAAGTTCATGGAACCATCAGCTTCTATCACGACTTCCGGCATGCACCGCCGGGCCAGCACATCCTGAAGATGTGCCGGGCGGAGGCCTGCCAGTCGATGGGCTGTGACGCCGTCATCGAGCATGTGGAAAACCGCCTGGGAGCCAAGCTCGGCGAAACCACTGCAGACGGAAACTTCACGCTCGACGCTGTGTACTGCCTGGGCAACTGTGCCCTGTCTCCGGCCGCGATGCTGGACGGCAAGCCGTACGGACGGGTGTCGACGCAAGTCGCCGACTTCCTGATTGATGATGCCACTCGCCGCGGAGGTCAGCGCGGATGAGCGTGAAAATCTTCATTCCTTGTGACATGGCTGCTCTCAGCGTCGGTGCCGACGCCGTCGCCAAGGCCGTGGAACGCGAAATTCAAGAACGCCGGCTGGATGCCGTGGTGGTCCGCAACGGGTCGCGCGGGATGTTCTGGCTGGAGCCGCTGCTCGAAGTCGAAACCCCCAAAGGCCGCGTGGCTTACGGGCCGATGACTCCCGATGCAGTGCCAAGCCTGTTCGAAGCGGGCTTGTTGGACGGCAAGCAGCACGCACTGTGCCTGGGTCTGACCGAAGAGATCCCGTACCTGAAGAATCAGGAGCGCCTGACGTTCGCCCGCTGCGGCATTGTCGATCCGCTCTCCCTCTCTGACTACATCAGTCGCGATGGCTACAAAGGCCTGCAGAACGCGCTGAAGATGTCGGCAGAGAAGATCGTCGAAGAAGTAACGAATTCCGGCCTGCGCGGTCGCGGCGGCGCGGGCTTCCCGACCGGCATCAAGTGGAACACCGTTCTTAAAGCTCAGGGTTCGCAGAAATACATCGTCTGCAACGCGGACGAAGGCGACAGTGGCACCTTCGCCGACCGCATGATCATGGAAGGCGACCCGTTCGTGCTGATCGAAGGCATGACGATCGCCGGCTTCGCGGTGGGCGCGACACAGGGCTACATTTATTGCCGCAGCGAATATCCGCACGCGGTGAAGACGCTGCGCCGGGCGATTTCGATCGCCTATGAAAACGGCTACTTGGGCGACAACGCGGCCGGCAGCGGCAAGACGTTTGACCTGGAAGTCCGTATGGGCGCGGGCGCCTACATCTGCGGCGAAGAAACGTCGTTGCTCGAGAGCCTGGAAGGCCGTCGCGGACAGATTCGTCCGAAGCCGCCCCTGCCGGCCATCGAAGGCCTGTTCGGCAAGCCGACCGTGGTCAACAACGTCATCTCGCTGGCCACTGTCCCCATCATTCTGGACAAGGGTGCCGATCACTACAAAAACTTCGGCATGGGCCGTTCGCGCGGCACACTGACCATCCAACTGGCGGGCAACATCAAGTACGGCGGGCTGGTAGAGAAGGCCTTCGGCCTGACCCTGCGCCAAGCCATCTACGACTTCGGCGGCGGCACGGCGACCGGCAAAAACCTGCGCGCGGTGCAGGTAGGCGGTCCTCTGGGCGCGTATTTCCCGGAGAAACTGCTCGACACGCCTCTCGATTACGAAGCCTTCGCTGCCAAGAAGGGCCTGGTAGGCCATGGCGGCGTGGTGGTGTTCGACGAGACGGTAAATCTGGCCAAACAGGCCCGTTTCGCGATGGAATTTTGCGCGGAAGAGAGCTGCGGCAAATGTACCCCCTGCCGTATCGGCTCCACGCGCGGTGTGGAAACGATCGACCGCATTATCAAGAACGAAGATCGCACCAAGAATTTAGAAGTACTGAATGATTTGTGTGAGGTGATGCTCGACGGCTCCCTGTGCGCGCTGGGTGGTTTGACCCCCTACCCTGTGCTGAGCGCAGTCGAACATTTCCCGGAGGATTTCCATGGCACTACTGCATGAACTCGACTACGGAACTCCTGCGAGCACCAGCCAACAGCTGGTCACGCTGGACATTGACGGGCAATCGGTAACGGTTCCCGCCGGTACCTCATTGATGCGCGCTGCCGTTGAAGCGGGCGTCAATGTCCCCAAACTCTGCGCGACCGACAGCGTGAAATCGTTCGGCTCGTGCCGCCTCTGTCTCGTCGAAGTGGAAGGCCGCCGCGGAACTCCCGCGTCGTGCACTACGCTCGCCGAAGCGGGCATGAAGGTGAAGACGCAATCGCCGAAGCTCGCGAAGCTGCGAAAAGGCGTGATGGAGCTGTACATCAGCGACCACCCGCTCGATTGCCTCACCTGCGGCGCCAACGGCAACTGCGAACTGCAAGACATGGCTGGCGTCGTGGGCCTGCGCGACGTGCGCTACGGCATGGACGGCAACGACAATCACTTCCAGAAGTCGTCGCCTCGCTATGTCGAAAAGGATCTGTCCAACCCGTACTTCCAGTTTGAGCCGTCCAAGTGCATCGTTTGTTCGCGCTGCGTGCGGGCTTGCGAAGAAGTGCAGGGTACGTTCGCGCTGACGATTCAGGGCCGCGGCTTTGATTCGATGGTCTCGCCGGGCGGCACGGACTTCCTCGATTCCGAGTGTGTTTCCTGTGGTGCTTGCGTGCAAGCTTGTCCCACGGCCACGCTGATCGAGAAGTCGGTCATTGCCAAGGGCCAAGGCGAACATTCGGTCGTCACCACGTGCGCGTATTGCGGCGTCGGCTGCTCGTTCAAAGCGGAGATGCAGGGTGAAGAAGTGGTTCGCATGCTGCCGTACAAGGACGGCATGGCGAATCATGGCCACTCTTGCGTGAAGGGCCGCTTCGCGTGGGGCTACACCACGCATAAGGATCGCATCACCAAGCCGATGATCCGCAAGAACATCACGGATCCTTGGAAGGAAGTCAGCTGGGACGAAGCCATCGCTTACACGGCGAGCGAGTTCAAGCGGATTCAGCAGAAATACGGCAAGGATTCCATCGGCGGCATCACCTCTTCGCGCTGTACGAACGAAGAGACCTACCTGGTACAGAAGCTGATCCGCGCGGCGTTCGGCAACAACAACACCGACACCTGCGCTCGCGTGTGCCACTCGCCCACGGGCTACGGACTGAAGACGACGCTGGGCACCTCGGCCGGCACCCAGACCTTCGATTCGGTGACGGATGCAGATGTGGTGATGGTGATCGGCGCGAATCCGACCGACGCGCATCCCGTGTTCGCTTCGTTAATGAAGCGTCGCCTGCGCGGTGGCGCGAAACTGATCGTCATCGATCCGCGTGAGATCGATCTGGTGAAGAGCGCGCACATTGCTGCTGACTATCACCTGCAACTGAGACCCGGCACGAACGTCGCGATGATCAACTCGTTGGCGCACGTACTGGTCACCGAGAAGTTGCTCGATGAGAAATACATCCAGGAACGTTGCGACCTGGAAGCTTACGCCAAGTGGAGCGCCGCCATGGCGCAACCGAAGAACTCGCCGGAAGCGATGGAATCGGTCACCGGCGTTCCAGCCGAACTGGTTCGCGGCGCGGCTCGCTTGTACGCCACGGGCGGCAACGCGGCCATCTACTACGGCTTGGGCGTCACCGAACACAGCCAGGGTTCGACGATGGTCATGGGCATGGCGAATATCGCCATGGGCACCGGCAACATTGGCCGTCTGGGTGTGGGCGTGAATCCGCTGCGTGGCCAGAACAATGTGCAGGGCTCCTGCGACATGGGTTCCTTCCCGCACGAATATCCTGGCTATCGCCACGTCTCCGATGAAGCCACCGCGCAGTTGTTCGAAGGCGCGTGGGGCGTAAAGCTCGAGCGCGAGCCGGGCCTCCGCATTCCGAACATGTTCGACGCCGCCGTCGATGGCACCTTCAAGGGCCTCTACGTTCAAGGCGAAGACATCGCACAGTCCGATCCGAACACGAAGCACGTCGAAGCCGCTCTGGGCGCGATGGAATGCGTCGTGGTGCAGGATCTGTTCCTGAACGAAACCGCTCGCTTCGCGCATGTGTTCCTGCCGGGCGCGACGTTCCTCGAAAAGGACGGCACCTTCACCAACGCCGAACGCCGCATCAGCCGCGTGCGCAAGGCCATGGCTCCGAAGAACGGCCTGGGCGATTGGGAGATCACGCAGCGCTTGTCGAATGCGTTGGGCTACCCCATGAGCTACACGCATCCTGAAGAGATCATGAACGAGATCGCGCGCCTGACGCCGACTTTCTCGGGCGTGACCTACGCGCGGATCGAAGAACTGGGCAGCATCCAGTGGCCTTGCAACGACAAGGCTCCGGAAGGCACCCCCATCATGCACATCGGCGGCTTCGTACGCGGCAAGGGCAACTTCGTGATCACGGAGTATGTCCCCACCGACGAACGCACCACCGCCAAGTTCCCGCTGATCCTCACCACGGGCCGTATCCTGAGCCAGTACAACGTGGGCGCACAGACTCGCCGCACCGAAAACAACGTGTGGCACGCTGAGGACAAGCTGGAAATTCATCCCTTTGATGCCGAACATCGCGGCATCCGCGACGGCGACTTGGTGACGATCGCCAGCCGCGCCGGCGACATCGCCCTGCACGCCAAGATCTCCGAACGCATCCAACCGGGTGTGGTCTACACGACGTTCCACCACGCAGTCAGCGGCGCGAACGTGGTGACAACCGAGTTCTCCGACTGGGCCACCAACTGTCCCGAATACAAGGTCACTGCGGTCGAAGTGCGGCTGGCCAAGCGATTGTCGGAGTGGCAGGAACAGTATCGCGAACACAGTGAACTTACGCGCCGCATCGGGTCACCGGTGGCGGGCGATTAAGAGGAACGTTACGTAGATGGACTCGCACCACATGATTCACATGGCGAACTCGATCGCCTTGAACTTTTCGGCTTATCCTCGCGAAGAAGCGATCAAGCTGACCACACAGCATTTGCAGGACTTCTGGGAACCGCGCATGCGCCGGCAGTTGCATGAGTACGTCGCCCAGGGCGGCAGCGGCTTGCACGAGTTGGCGGCAGAAGCCGAGAAGCGACTGAAGAAGTAAGCCACAGATCAACACAGAGAAACACGGATGGGTCGCGAGACTCATCCGTGTTTTGTTTTGGAGGGACCTAAAACCGCCAGTTTACGGCCGCTCGCACCGAGCGCGGGTAGCCGGGCGAGATGTTGGTATTGCTGTCGGCGTTGCTATAGTACGTCAGGTTTGCGAGATTCTCGACATTCACTTGCAGACGGATACGTTCACTGAAGGTGTAGAACAGTGCGGCATCGACGCGCGTGTAGCCGGGGAGCTTCACGGTGTTGTCGACGGCGGCCCACATGTCCGCGCGATTCAGCAAGCCCAGCCCCGCACTGAGTCGCTTCGTCACCGCGTAGTTGTTCCACAGCGAAAACGTGTGGCGCGGCACCTGCGCGACCTGCGCCCCAGTTAGCGCTGCAGTGGTCGCGTTGGAGATGTAGGCGTCCTGATACGCGTAGCCACCAGCGATCATCCAACGACGTGTCACGTTGCCATTCACACCGAACTCGACACCGTTCGTCCGTGTGCTGCCGGCCTGGACGATACGCGTGGGATCGTTGGGATCGGTCGAGCGCGTGTTGGTGCGATCCAAACGATACGCCGCGACCGTGAGAGCGAACATGTTCGTCATGTCCCACTTCACACCTGCTTCGTAGTTGGTGAACTTCTCGGGCTTCACTTGCTGCGTCACGCTCGTGAGCGAGGCGAACTGGTCGCCGGAGCTGGGCAGGTACGACACCGTGTAGCTCCCATACAGCGAAACCTCCGCCTTCGGCTTGATCACGATGCCCGCACGCGGTGAGATCAGGTTGTCGATGCGGCGCAGGTTGTCGTTGTTGCGATTATTGCGATAGCGCAGGTCGAACTGGTCCACGCGCACGCCTCCGACGATTTGGACGAAGCGGTTCAACTCCACTTGGTCCTGCACGAAGGCCGCGCCAAGGCGGGTCTGGATGTGATTGTCGGCATCTGTCACACTCTGACGGAAGGTGATGGGCGTCGTAATCGACGGATTCGCCAGCGGCGCGTTGATCGAGGTCGCGGTGTTGTTGAAGTACCCGGTATTGCGCAGATTGTCGGTGCGCTGCGTGCCGATCTCCGTGCCGCCCAGCAGGTTGTGACGGATCCGACCAGTCCAAGCCGTGTAGGTCAGGTTGGTCTGGTTGAAGAAGTTCAAACGCTGGGTCGCGTTGTTGTATGAGCTGATCGGCACCAGCGCCTGAGTAACATTCACCACTCCCGGAACATAGTTCTGGTAGCCGCGATCGTAATGCGCGAGGCTGGTGCGATTTACTAGCAGCACACCGCCCATCTGATGTTCCAGCGCGACGGTGCCGATGTTCACGCGGGCTCGCGTGTAGCTGTCGTTGGGGTTACCGAAGAACGTGCGGATCGGAACTTGCAACGAAGGAACACCTCGATCTGCGGTGCGGGCGTCGTGAAGATGTTCATAGCTGACGGTCAGCTTGGTCGACTTCCCCGCCAACAAGTTCATCGTCGGAGCAAAGCCGTAGCGCTCCAGGCCGACGTTGTTGCGGAAACTGTTCGAGTTCTCATACATCGAGTTCATGCGAAACCCCACCTTCGCGCTCAGCGGCTGATTAAAGTCCCCCGCGACACGCTTGTTGCCGAAGGAGCCGCCCTGGAGGGAGATTTCGCGTAAGGGGATGGACTGAGGCTGCTTGGTTACGCGGTTGATCAAGCCACCGCCACCGCCGCGACCGAAGATCATCGCGTTCGGTCCCTTCACCGCCTCGACGCGCTCCAGGTTGTACAGATCCCGATAATACTGCACGTCGTCGCGCATGCCGTTGACGTAGAAGTCGGCCGAGGTGCTGTTGCCACGGATGATCACCTGGTCGCGATTGTTCTCGCCCTGGTGCTGCTGGATGCCGGGGACGTACCTCACGACGTCGCCGATGCTCAGCATCAACTGGTCGCGCATCAGCTCGCGAGAGATCACCGTGACCGATTGCGGGGTGTCGCGCAGGGGAGTGTCGGTCTTGAGCGCCGAACTGGTCACCGGGGGCTGGTAGCCACCCGATTCGGTGACGGAGATGGAGAACCGGGGCGGCTCCGGCAGGTCGGGCGCCGGTTCCGGCGGCGCCTGAGCCTCCAGTTGCAACTGCAAACCACAATAGACTCCCAGCAGGAGCAGATTCTGAACGATCGCTGAGCATTTCCGCATTTCTCTTCCCTTTCTGTGATGCAACTGATTTGCATACTAGCATGAGAAAGAGCGTCCCGTAAATACAGAAAAACGGGTAGCCGGTTGCAATCGGCTACCCGTCAGGTTTCAACTATTTGATTTTACAGACTTTACAAATCGTTCAAGATGCAACAGATTGTCATCTAGGGCATCAGCTGGGGATTCGACATGACGATCTTCCAGGGGCGAATCACCCACGTCTGGAAGACTCCGCAGGCGTAGAAGGGGTCGGCCTTGATGATGCATTCCACTTCTGATTCGTCGTCCACGTTGTAAACGATGAAGCCGCCGGAATTGTCGGTGAAAGGACCGGCGATGGCCAGCTTGTTGGCCGCGATGAGACCACGCAGGTACTCGCGGTGGGCTGGGCGATTTTCGTCGATCTTGGCTTTGTCAGGTCCGTATTCGATGGTGACGGCGTAGGTCATAAACGTCAGTCTAGCGCGCCATGCGGGACAATGGAGGCAGTGAATCAACCTGAAGTGAAGAGTCCGGCCGGTTACTGGCCACAATTGCGCGCGGCGGTGGAAGCGGGCGCAGACGCGGTGTATTTCGGGCTGACGCATTTTACTGCGCGCGCCAAGTCGGGGTTCACCCTGGCGGAGCTGCCCGAAGTATTCCGCGAGTTGCACGGCCGCGGCGTGATGGGCTACGTCACGTTCAACACGCTGATCTTTGACAACGAACTGAAAGACGCGGCACGCGGGCTGGCGGCCATTGCCGAAGCCGGTGCCGACGCGATCATCGTGCAGGACTGGGCCGCGGTAAAGCTGGCGCGTGAGATCGCACCAGGCTTGAAGATTCACGGCTCCACGCAAATGAGCATCACGGATGCCGCAGGGGCTCGCCATGCGCAGGACCTGGGTGTCAATCGGTTGATCCTCGCGCGCGAGCTGTCGCTGGAACAGATCGAGGCGGTGCGCAAGGCTACCGACGTAGAACTCGAGATCTTCTGCCACGGTGCGCTGTGTGTATCGTACTCCGGTCAATGCTTCTCTTCGGAAGCCTGGGGCGGCCGCAGCGCGAATCGCGGACAGTGTGCGCAGGCTTGCCGGCTGCCGTATGAGATGGTTGTCGATGGTCGCGTGGAGCCCTTGGGCGATGCTCGCTACCTGTTGTCTCCCGGCGATCTGTACGCTCTGGAGCAGATTCCCGAGATCGTGAAGATCGGCATCGCCGCGATCAAAATCGAAGGTCGTTATAAGGACGCCGAGTATGTGGCGCTGACCACGCGTGCCTATCGCGAGGCCGTCGATCGGGCCATGGAAGGCAAGCGTCCGCCCAAGGAATGGGCCGAATCGCTGGAACAAGTCTACTCGCGCGGCCTCGGTCCGTGGTTCCTCACGGGCACGAATCATCAGACTGTAGTGCGAGGGCGTGCCCCAAGGCATCGCGGCGTGGAAATGGGCTCCGTGGTGCGCGCAAGCAACGCCGGCATCATCGTGAAGGTGCGCTCTCGGCACACGTTCAAACCCGGCGATGGCGTCGTGTTCGATGCCGCGAACTGGCGCAGTCCGCAGGAACCCGAAGAAGGCGGCCGCGTGTATTCGGCCAAGCCGGCGGGCGGCGGGCAAGTGGAGCTGACGTTCGCGAACGGAGCAGTGAAGACCGGGCGCATTCGCGCAGGCGATATCGTGTGGCGCACCGACGATCCGGAGATCGCGAAGCTCGCGAAACCCTATACGGCGGCAACTTCGCCTGTCGCGAAGCAGCGCGTGAACGTGACGGCAACCGCTCGCGTGGGTCAGCCGCTGGAGTTGGAATGGATCCTCCCGCATGGATCCATCCAGGTTGTCTCCCCTGCCCCGCTCGAATGGGCTCAAAATCGCTCCCTCGATGAGCATCTGTTGCGCGATCAACTGGGCCGGCTCGGAAACACTGCGTATGAGTTGGGCGACGTGAAGCTGATCACTGCGGGAACGCCGTACATCGCCCCGTCCGCTCTGAATCAGTTGCGTCGCGACGCCGTGGAGAAGCTGCACGCGATGCAGATCACCGCTCCGCACGTCGAAGTGCACGAACCGCATTGGCCAGAGTACGCCCCCCACACGCCCGTTGCGATGGAGCCGCAGCTGCACCTGCTCGTTCGCAATGCCGCACAATTGGATGCGGCCCTAGAGGCCCATCCCGCCAGCATCACGCTCGATTACTTGGATCTCTACGGCCTCAAGCCCTCGCTGGAGCGCGTGAAAGAATCGGGCATCGAGGCTCGCATCGCCAGTCCGCGCGTCCTGAAGCCGGGTGAAGAGAAGATCGCCGACTTCCTGCGTCGCTGCGAGGTGCCGATCCTGGTGCGTCCCGCGGGCTTGATGACTACCATGCGCGATCTCGTCATCGATGGCGACTTCAGTTTAAACGCCGCGAATGCGATCTCCGCGGAGTTGCTCCTCAACTCCGGCCTGCGCCGACTCACGCCCACGCACGACTTGAACGCAGCGCAGATCACGGAACTCGCGAACCACATCGGCGGCGAGCGCGTGGAAGCCGTCGCCTACATGCATCTGCCGGTGTTCCACACCGAACATTGCGTGTTCTGCAGGTTCGTCTCGAAAGGCACCAGCTTCAAGGATTGCGGCCGCCCGTGCGAGAAGCATGAGGTCGCCCTGCGCGACACCGCGGGCCGCGCACATGCGGTGATTGCCGATATCGGCTGCCGCAACACGGTGTTCGGAGCCCAAGCCCAGGAAGCCAGCGCGCACTTGAACGCGTGGCTCGCCGCCGGAATTCGCCACTTCCGTCTCGAGTTCGTCCACGAATCCGGCCAGCGCGTCGCGGCCATCACGCAGTTGTTCAGCGAGTTCCTGGCGAAGCGTTCGACGACGCAGGAACTCTCGCGTCGCCTGAAGCAACTCGCGCCTGAAGGGACTACCGAAGGCAGTCTGTACATCCCGGCAGCTTCCGCCTTACTCCCGGTCCTGCAATAAAAAAGCCCTGCCGAGCGAGTGCTCGACAGGGCCCTTATTTGACTTCGACTTCTTTACTGATACTGCGGCGTGATCGACGTCAGGGTGTTGTCGGAAATGGTCAAATAATCCAGCCCTGAAGCATTCACTCGGACACCGTTTCCGCTGAGCCCGACCGCCAGCGTTCCACGCGTGACGATACTAAATCCACCGGCACTGATGACCGAACTCGGTGGCAATTGGTTCAGAACACTCGCAGGAACCGTGAACTGACCGGCCGAGCGATTCGCCAAACAGATGAACGTGGAACCCGAGACGCTGGCGCCGTTGAGGGAGAAACTCGCACCAGTGATGGTTACGATCGAGCCGCTGCTCCCGCCGGTCCAGGTGACATTCAGACCGCTGGAACGGGTGATCGTCTTCGCCGCATCCGTGTTCGTCCAAACTAACGGCGTGCCAACATCGAGGTTCGCCGAGAAAGGACCTACGTTCGCGCCACCTGGGCCAGTGATGGAGTAACGACCCGCGCCCACGTAGGTAGCCGCAAGGTTCCCAGCATCGTAGGAGATCTGGCCACCGGCAGTAGACTTCGCGGCGATCGCGGTACCCGGAGGGCCGACCGATGTAAGTGAAGCACCCGCATCCAGGGTGGTGACCGTCAGGTTGGCGTACTGTAGCAACTGCCCATAGGGGATCACCGCACACTGTCCGATGTTGGGAGTCACGAACGTCGACAGGAGATTGCTCAGATCGACGCCGCTGATCCGGGAGAACGATCCACTGAATGAGCTCGTTGTCGTCGTGACCCAGGTGGTGCCCAAGAAGTTGGTCGGGTCAGTGGCGATGGCCGTCACCTTGCCGAGCGTCACAGAACCCGCGCGGTACGAGCCCGACGAGATCCAGCCATTGACCTCCGATTGCGTCGGATTGATCGAGCTACCGCCACCACCACCACCGCCGTTATTGGCCGGAGTGCATTGAGACGCACCCTGCGCCGCAGTCGCGATCGTCACGGCATTGCTCAGGACGCCGCCAGCGCGAATCTGCACGGAGACGGTGCAATCCAGAACCACATTCGACGGGATGATGATCACGATTTCATCGAGCCCAGGATAACCAGGAGAACGACCCGCATACGCCGGGACGATATCGACGCCGTTCAGAACAACACGAATGGCACCGGCGGCAGTCAGATCACCAGATGATCCACCGGTGTCCGAGGCCAGATCCGCGCCCAAACCCGTACCCCAGAAGTCGACACGCTCGCCAGGATATACAGGACGTGTATTGAAGGCACCGATCTTGCCGGTGTTCGAGGTGCGAATCAAAGCGCCGAAATCAGCGCCGATGGTCGCCTGCGCGATGCCCGCGCCGTCACTGCTAGCTGTTACGATGCCGGGTTTGCGGACGATAACATTCGTGCGGAAGGCCGCTGACGTAGAACCGTTATTGATCACACGCAAGTCATAGGCACCGGTGGTTGCGTTCGACGGCAGAACAGCCGCGAGCTGGTTTACGCTCCCGCTGTTATAGATGTAGACCATGTAGGCGTTCACTACGGCTCCGCCGCTGACCGCAGTCAGTGTGATGCGCACGCCGCCAATACCAGCGGTGGTAGGGTAAGTGGGCGCGGTCGCCTGAGTAATCGTATTCGCCGGACTGAGCCCAGTGCCCTTGACGACAAACACGCTGCCTTGCGCGATGTCATTTGTGTAAGCGGCACCATCCAGAACAGCAGTGATTGCGGG
>CANIIC010000112.1 GCA_947467395.1 Bryobacterales bacterium | reverse complement strand
GGGCGCGGGCGGGGGCGGGGAGCGCGGTGATGTCCTTGCCGGCGAGGCGGTAGCCGACGCAGACGGGGATTTCTTCGAGGTCGTCGAGCACGTCGAGCTTGGTGATCAGCAGCGTATCGATGCCGTTGATCATCGCCGTGTAGCGCAGCAGGGGGGCGTCGAACCAGCCGCAGCGGCGGGGGCGGCCAGTGACCGAGCCGAACTCATTACCGACCTTGCGGATCATCTCGCCCTTCTCATCGTGGCTTTCGGTGGGGAACGGGCCCGCGCCGACGCGCGTGATGTAGGCCTTCGACACACCGATCACGCCCGTGATGCGGGTGGGCGGGACTCCGGTGCCGGTGGACGCGCCGCCAGCCATGGTGCTGGACGAGGTCACGAACGGATAGGTGCCGTGGTCGACGTCGAGCATCGTGCCTTGCGCACCTTCGAACAAAATCTTCTGGCGATGGGCCATCGCGTCGGCCAGCAACTGAGCGGTGTCACACACCATCGGCTGAATCTTCGCGGCGAGTTCCTGCGTGCGCTTCCACACGGCTTCGTAGTCGACGCCGTCGGTGAGGTCGAAGGTCTTGGCAAGCGCGGTCTTGTCTTCCACCTGCGCGTCGAAGAGCTTGCGGAGACATTCCTGGTCGTAGAGATCGGCGATGCGGATGCCACGGCGGCCGGTTTTGTCTTCGTAAGCAGGGCCGATGCCGCGATTCGTGGTACCGATGGCGGTGCGGCCTTTGCGGGCTTCCGACATCTTCTCCACCAGGCGGTGGAACGGGAAAATGACCTGGGCGCGGTTGCTGATACGGAGTTGCTTGGTGACTTCGATGCCGACGGCTTCCAGGTTCGTGATCTCTTCGGTCAAGGCCTCGAGATCGATCACGACGCCATTGCCGATGACGGCGAGCACGCCCGGGCGAAGGATGCCGCTGGGGATCAGCTTGAGAACGAATTTCTTGGGGCCAATGTAGATGGTGTGGCCCGCATTGTTGCCGCCCTGAAAACGCGCGACGACGTCGAAGCGCTCGGCAAGGAGGTCGACGACCTTGCCTTTTCCTTCGTCACCCCACTGGGTGCCGAGAACAATCACATTACTCACGATTTAGTTGTTAGCTCCAGCGAACCATTGTAGCAATCGCGCGTTACGGGCAGGTCAACGGCTACAATAATTCTGATGCAGGTTACCGATATCTACCTTGGCCTGGGCAAGGAGCGCCTGGACGATTTGTTGCGCTCCGTCTCCATCGGCCGCTTAAAGACCTACCAGCTGTTTGACCGCATGAAGATGCGGTTGCATGTGACGAAGCTGAATTCCGAGACGCTGCGCAAGGCGGCTCCGCGCATTTGGACGCGTGTGGAAGAACGCGATGAGGCGTTCACTGCGGAACTGTCGCAGGCGATCCTGATTTCGCATTTCGACATGATCAAGGACGTTCTGGATCATCTGGCCATCCCCCACGAAGACGGGTTCTTTTCGAAGGACACGGACGTGGCGGCGTTGTTGAAAGATGGCTGGCAACAATCGGCCTGGGAAGCGTTCCGGGAAAAATACCCGAAGGCTCCGCTGCTGTTCTACATCAATCATCTGGCATGGGAAGTGGCGAACGCCCCCGAAGTATTCGCACCCGCGGCATAAAAGGAACCCATGAAAGAGCTGCATGAGGCCGCTCGCGCCGGCGACGTTGCGCGCATCGAAGCGCTGGTCGCGGCGGACCCGACGCTGGCGATCTTCGCGGCCGCAGTGCTGGGCGATGTGGCCAAGCTGGACGCGCTGCTGACGGCAAATCGCTCGCTGGTCAGCGCGGTCAGCACCGATGGCTGGAGCCCGCTGCATCTCGCGGCGTTCTACGGCAAGTTGGATGCGGCTCGGTTATTACTGAACAAGGGCGCGGATGTGAAGCTGCGCTCAACGAACGCGATGAACAACATGGCTCTGCACGCGGCGACCGCGGCGGGGCATGTACCGGTGGCGAAGTTGCTACTGGAGCATGGAACCCCGGCGAATGCGCAGCAAGCAGGCGGCTGGACGTCGATCCACGCGGCGGCACAGAGCGGAAATGTCGAGATGGCGCAGTTGCTGTTCGACAATGGCGCCGATTTGTCGGCAAGGGCTGACAACCAGCAGCGGCCGATCGATCTGGCGGTATTAAAGGCGCGTCAGGACATGGTCAATTTCTTAGAAGCACACGGAGCATCTCTTTAAGTGAACCCGGAAGCTGTCATTTCTGAACTGCACGCTTCGGCGGTGAAGTCGCTGGAAGCGGCGACCACGCTAGAGGCGATCGAGGCCGTGCGCGTGGAAGCGTTGGGCCGCAAAGGCAAGCTGGCCGAAATCAGCAAGACGTTCGGCAAACTGGCTCCCGAAGAGCGTGCGAGCCTGGGCAAGCTACTGAACAGTGTCAAGCAGGAGCTGGAAACCAGCCTGGATGCTCGCAAATCGGCGCTGGAGTCGGTGGCGCTGGATGCGCGGCTGGCGGGTGAGTGGATCGATCTGACGGCGCCCGCATCGGGAATTCGTCCGGGGCATTTGCATCCGATCACGAAGGTGCAGCGTGAGATCGAAGAACTGTTCGTGTCGCTGGGCTTCGCAATTATGGACGGCCCGGAAGTCGAGCAGGAGTATTACAACTTCGACGCCCTGAACATTCCTCCGGATCATCCGGCTCGCGACATGCAGGATACGTTCTGGCTGAAGGACGGGCGCTTGCTGCGCACGCATACTTCGCCGGTGCAGATTCGCGCGCTGGAAAAGTTGGGTCCGCCGTTGAAGATGATCGCGCCGGGGCGCGTGTTCCGCAACGAAGAAGTGGACCCCTCGCACGAGCACACGTTCTATCAGTTGGAAGGGATGATGGTGGATCGCGATGTCTCGGTCGCGCACTTGATCTACTTCATGAAGACGCTGCTGTCGGCGATCTTCCATCGCGATGTGACGGTTCGCCTGCGTCCTGGATTCTTTCCGTTCGTCGAGCCCGGCTTTGAGCTGGACATTCAGTGCCTGATTTGCGCGGGCAAGGGCTGCCCGGTGTGTAAGCAGTCGGGTTGGGTCGAACTGCTGCCCTGTGGTCTGGTGCATCCGGCTGTGCTGAAATCCGGCGGCCTCGATCCCGACGAGTGGAACGGCTTCGCGTTCGGGCTGGGACTGACCCGCCTGGCAATGATGCGCTACGCCATCGACGATATCCGGCTGTTTGCCAGCGGCGACCTGCGGTTCCTGAACCAATTCTAGTTTCGCTCGAACGACATGAAATTTTCCTACAACTGGCTGCGCGAGATGGTGGACGGCTTGGATGCGTCCCCGGAAGAACTCGAGCGCCTCATCACCATCAAGACCGCGGAGTGCGAAGGCATCGAGAAGCACGGCGACGACCACGTAATCGAAGTGGACAACAAGAGCCTGACGCATCGGCCCGACCTGTGGGGTCATTACGGCATGGCGCGCGAAGTGGCCGCGATCACAGGCCATTCGTTGAAAGATCCGGTGAAGAGCCAGCCGATTTCGGGCAAGGCCGCGCCGGTGAAGATTACGATCGACGACTACACCCTGTGCCCGCGGTATTCCGCGCTGGCATTTGAGAACGTCACAGTGCAGGCGTCGCCGAAGTGGTTGCAGGATCGTTTGCAGGCGGTCGGGCTGAACCCGATCAACAATCTGGTCGACGTGACGAACTTTGTGATGGCAGAACTGGCTCAGCCGATGCACGCCTTCGATGCGGACAAGCTGCATGACGGTCCGATCTCGGTGCGCAACGCAGAACCGGGCGAGAAGTTCGCGGCCTTGAATGGCGAGACATATGAGTTGGACGCTTCGAATCTGGTGATCGCCGATCCCAAGGGCGCGATTGCTCTGGCGGGCGTGATCGGAGGCGCGGAGAGCGCGATCTCGGAAGAGACGACGCGGCTGGTGTTGGAAAGCGCCAACTTCAACGCCTCGAATATTCGCAAGACGAGCTCGAAGATCCGGCTGCGCACGGATGCCTCCATGCGGTTTGAGAAGGCGCAGGATCCGGTGAACACGGTGCGTGCTCTGGAGCGTGCATTTGAGCTACTGCAGGAAGTATCGCCGGGGATCCGGTTGGTGGGCGGCTTGGCCGATTCGTATCGTGCGCCGAGAGAACTGCCGCCGATCGTGCTGCCGCTGCCGTGGCTGGAGCGCAAGCTAGGCCGGGCGTTACCGAAGTCGGAAGTGCGGCAGATTCTGGAATCGCTGATGTTCAAGGTGGAGGAGATTGACGCGCAAACGCTGTCGGTGTTCGTGCCGTCGTGGCGCGCCACCAAGGACGTCGCGATCAAGGAAGATCTAGTTGAAGAAATCGGGCGTATGGTGGGTTACGCGTCGATCGTACCGACGCCGCCGCTGACGGCAGCCCGCGTGCCGGCAGAAAGCAACGAGCGCATCTTCCATCATCAGGTTCGCGATGAAGCCGTCGCGCAAGGGTACACGGAAGTATACAACTACAGTTTCGTGAGCGAAGAACAAGCGGCAGCGTTTTCGCTGGAACTGGACGCGCACGTGCAAGTGCTGAACCCGATCGCCGCCGACCAGAATCTGCTGCGTACCAGCTTGCTGCCGGGGATCTGGAAGAATCTGCGCGACAATGCGCGGCACTTCGATGCGTTCCGGCTGTTCGAGATCGGTCGCGAAGTGCACCCCGCCGGCGAGACTCCGCACTTCGTGGCGGCGTTGTTCGCCAAGGATGACGGCGTCGCAGGGTTGATGGAATTGAAGCGGCTGGCCGAGTGCCTGCTACCGACGGCGCAGGTGCGTCCGGCGACGGCAACGCGCAAATTTGAACATCCTCAGCGTGCCGCTGATGTGCTCGGCGATGGGCGCGTCGTGGGTCGGCTGTTCGAGTTCCATCCCAGCATGATTGAACAAGGCCGCGCGGCGGTGCTGGAACTGGATCTGCGAGTGTTGATGGAATTGCAGGCCGTGAAGGTGAAGTACCAGCAACTGCGGCGCTTCCCTTCGAGCGATTTCGATTTATCGGTGATCGCGGGACCGCGGGTGCTGATTGCGGATGTTCAGTCGGCGATCGAGAAGCTGGCGGGGGAGGCGCTCATCGGAATCGCGTTCCTGGCGGATTTCGCGCTGCCAACAGGCGATCGCAGCTTGTCGTATCGACTGACGGTGGGTGCTGCCGACCGGACCTTATCAACCGAAGAGGTCAAGGTCGCGCGGACTGCGGTGATCGACGGCTTGCGGGCCGCGGGTTACGAACTGCGCGGCTGATCCGTTCGACTTCGATCAATTCAACTGCAGCCCATACTCCTGAAGCAAGCGTTGCTGACCGTCAAACAGCCGGACCCAGTACGTTCCGGCAGAAAGTCCGCCGGGAACGTGGGCCACCGCTGCGTCAAAACCTCCCGACCAGACATACTGTCCCGATGAATCCACAATCGATATGCGATAGTCAGCCCCCACGGTGAGGTGACTGGACTGAATGTGCAGTTCGAGAGGAGCACCACTGGGCGCTTGAGCGGCAAGGTTCACAGCACCGCCGCGTTCAGAACGCAGGGTGACAGCAGCGGGGGAGAGATCGCCAGGGGTACGCAGCATGACAACTGCCAACAGGATCGCGGCGAGAGCGCCGGCGAGCACAGGGGTAGAGGGGAGCCAGCGGAGGTTCCACCACGGACTACGGGGCGTGGCAGTGGTCGGCTGGGCCTCTGAGAGAGCGGCTCGCAGAGCAGGAAGATAGGCGTCGACTTCCAGGAGAGCATCCTGGCACGAGGCGCAGGCGAGCAGATGCACTTCGAGGTGCTCTAGTTCTGGTTCGGTGAGGCGCCCAAGGGCGTAAAATTCCAGTTGGTCTTCGGAAGGATGTCGGTTCGGGTCCAAGTAGGGCTCCATAACAGGGCTCTGTGCTGCACGTGGTTCCGTTTCGGAACGAATACTAGTGCGAACCAGCGGCAGAAGTTCTCATAAAAATTGCATGAAGACTTCGTTGTGCCAATTTCTTCTTACCAAGTTCTCCAAAACGCGCCTTCGCCCGTGATTTCAGGAGCCGGAACTGGGTTTCGGTCAGGCCCATTTCTTCGCAAATCTGCTCCTGGCTCTGCTCGTGAAGATAGAAGCGCGTGAGGATCTCGCGGTCGCGGCCACCCAGTTCACTCAAAACTCGTTGAATTAAGTCCTTTCGTTGCGAGAACATCGCGGTCTCTTCCGGGTTCTCGCGAGGATCGGCTACACGCACGGAAGAGTCGATTTCGGCCTGCTCCCGCCGATTCTGGACGGCGCGGTCAATGTGCGCGGCGACCTGCCGACGAACGATGGTTCGAACAAAGCCCATCAATCGCTGGGGTTCTCGAAGTTCGCCTTTGCGAATCGCCTGAACAACAACCACGAAAGAATCATGGACCTTGTCATCCAGTTCCTGAGGACCCAACTGGCGACAGAGGTAAAACCGGATACCGCGTGAAAAGAGCGCGTAGAGTTCCTCCATTCCATCGGTCTCGCCGCTCTGGATGCGGTTCACCAGTTCCACCCAACCGGCGTACGCATCCTCACCGCCCACCGCAGCGGTGTCGACGGTTGTTTCGGTTCCCTCCGCAGCTTCCGGCGGGGCTCCGATCCCCTGTGTGATTTCCACGACCTTCGGCCTCGGTTTCACCGCCGCCTCAATCGCTGCCTCGATTGCTGTCTGCACCATACCGTCCCTCTCCAAGGCGAACTTGGTTGTGCTCATCGCACTCCGCCCGTCAACTGAAACGCGGCCCAATAGGCGGGATCCGCCTGCCACGTGCCTGACTGAAGCATTTCGACCTGCCCTCTCCGAAGGGCCTCCGCGGCCGGAACGCTCGAAAAATGTTTGTAGAACGAAGGCAACAAGTCGCCTTCGGAATCTTCCACGGGCCACTGCGTGGCCAAGACGCCGGACGCACCGGCTGCCAGCCAGGCTCGGGTGAGCCCCAGCAAACCGGCGCCAGCGAGAGCTTCCCCAACGCCCGAGGCGCAGCCCGTCATCACGATCAGCGAGTTGGGCACATGCAACACGGCAATGTCGGCGGGACCCAGCAATTCCGGGCTGCCTCCCGGTCCGATGGAAAATGCCAGATACGAGGAAGGTTGCGGGCCATCCACGCTGACCACATGCGTCGCGAAATGAACTGTGGCCGGGTGGAAAGACTCAAGCGTGGCAGCGAAGCTCTGACCACCCACCTCTGATCCGGTCAAGAACTTGGAAGGTCCGATCCAGGCGCGGGCGCTGCGCTCCACTTCCGCACCGCTCGCGATGAGCCGGTTCAATTGACCGGTGCCTGCGATGAACGGGTTGTGAGCTGGGGGCAAGCGATCATCGGCGGTGTTGTAGATAGGATCGGCCACGCCGAGGTAGCCGTCCCGCCTGTGCGATTCGGTACGACGCAGCAGCGCCGCGCTCGGCGTAACCTGCAGACTATGCTGCTCCACCAGATACTGCCCGCCGGTCCGCATCGCCGCGAACGGGAGGCCGAACAGAGGCCCGTCCAAAGACAGCATCCAGTCGCGCATGCCGCGTTCGCGCCTGTCCAATTGCCCCAGCAGCGCGGTATAGGCGGCCTCGCCTTGGTGTTGAGCGTCGTGATCGGAAATTGCTCGCTGGAATTCGGTCACTATTTCCTTCATTCGGTCCGCCGCTGGCAGCGGGTACAGGTGCATGCTGCTTCGGGTAACGGCCCACACATAGGACCCGGTTGAGCCCGCGTAGAAACTCAGAAACAACTCGGAGTCATTTAAGCCTTGCTGAAAAAGAGTAAGTGAAGACTGAGTGCGAAAACTCTCCAGATTCTTGGGTGAATACCCTAGACCGGCTGCAGCCTCCATTTCTGAGAGCTCCAGATGCAGCTGCTCAGAGAGCGGACTGCGCGTATTGTGGCTCAAGGCTTTGGATTCTTCCGCACGAACCCGAGCCAAAGTGGCCCAGTAGCGAGACGGCAGTTTTCTGCGCCACACCTCGGCCAGTTCTGCGGACTGGCGCAGACTGGCTGCGCGGTTGCGCTCGCTGGCTAGAAATGCGACCTCGGCCAAGTGCGCGTCCTCACGCGCAAGTGCCTGCCTTGCAGCTGTTTCAATCAACGCGCTGGCGACGCTGCGATCTAGCTCCATGTCGGCCGCGGTGAGCGAGGCCTGCGACGGCGGCGGGACCACGGCCCGCCATCGTTCCGCGCTGGCGGTAGCCGCCTCAAAGTCGGCAATCGCGCCGGCGGTATTCCCCTCTGCGAGCCTGATCTGTCCGCGCTGATGGAGAAGCGTACCCGCAGAGAGTTCCGAACCCGATTGTTGATTGGCGGTGATGGCCGCTTCGGTGAACTGAGCGGCTTCCTGCAAACGGCCTTGAGCCAGCCGCAATCCGCCGAGGCGCCAGTAGGAGAGCCGTAAATCGCTTCGCGCCAACAGGATACGGAGGCGGTGGGCTTCGTTCAGCGCGATCTCAGCGGCGGCGAATTCACGCCGGCACAAGCGCTCTTCGCCGAGCAGATCCCAGGCTTCCGCTTCCAGCGCGATGTTCGGCTGCATGCGCGCGGCCTCAATCGCCTGAAGCATGACGGCCGTAGCGTCGACTGAACTGGAGTAAAGGCGGGCTTGCTGAAGCTTGAGCTGCGCTTCGTAATAAGGGTGAGACCCGGCGAGTCGGGCATCGTGCAGCCCTTCTTCCACGGTTTTACGGGCCGCCGACCAATCGCCGACCAGGAAGTAAACGCTGGAGAGTCCGGGGGCAACGGCGCCAGCCGCAAGCCAGTCATCCGAACGGCGCGCCAGGTCGCGGGCCATCCCATAGGCAGAAAGAGCCTCGGCATAGCGGTAGAGATAGACGTAAGTATTGCCGAGCGCAGTGAGGTAGCTGACTTGTGCTTTGGGGTTACCGACGCGGCGCGACTGCTCCACGGCCTGCGCGTAAAGCTGCTCAAGTGCAGGGAAGTTTCCCGAAACACGTAACTGTTTCGCGGACTTTTCGATGCTGGAAAACTGCTCCGCACCCCACCACTGGGACGAATGCGACGATTCTTCCCGACTGGCTGCCGAAGGTTTCGACCAGACCAACCATAGAGTGACGAGGATACAGAGGCTTCGGGGGAACCTAGCCACTGCTTACCTCTCGACACTTACGACTGTCTTAACACCGTACCAGAATCCCGGCGGCTTATCCACAGGAATTCAACAGACTTTCCTAAAATCAGTACCACTTAGGGCTGAATACGAGTACCAGGGGAAGGTCGGATGGAATCGATCGAGACTTTACCCGCGGCCCACCAGCGGCATCTTCGTCGCCATGACAGTCATAAATTGGACGTTGGCATCGAGCGGGAGACTGGCCATATATAGCACCGCATTCCCTACATGTTCAAGATCCATGCGGGGTTCGGCCTTCATGGAGCCATCCGCTTGGAGGATGCCGCGGGCCATGGGTTCGGTCATTTCTGTCGCTGCGTTGCCAATATCGATCTGCCCGCAGGCAATATCGAAAGATCGACCATCCAGCGAAATAGACTTCGTTAATCCGGCAATTGCATGCTTGGTCGCCGTATAGGGAGCCGAATTCGGGCGAGGAGCAGTTGCGGAAATCGAACCATTGTTGATGATCCGCCCGCCGCGCGGCGTCTGCGCCTTCATCAACCGCATGGCTTGCTGGGCACAGAGGAAGGATCCTGTTAAGTTGCAATCGACCACCGCACGCCATTGATCGTAGGTGAGTTCGTCCATCGGGATCGGTGGAGCTCCGATGCCTGCGTTGTTAAAGAGAAGGTCCAGGCGACCGAAGACTTGCTGCGCGCGATCGAAGAGGGCCCGGACCTGAGCAGGGTCGCCAACGTCGCAGGGGACGGCCAACAAGCGATCCGGCGAGGCCGCTTGGGCGAGGGTTTCCTCAAGGGTGTTCTGCCGGCGTCCTGTGAGCACGACGGCCCATCCTGCGTTGTGAAGCGTGAGGGCGACGGTGCGTCCTATGCCGGAACCTGCGCCAGTGACCAAGGCGATCTTCATAAGCAGCAATTTTAACGCGCTTGTCACTCATGCGACTTTCACACGACTGCAAACAGAGGTTTATTTCAGCTGTCTACGATGGGCCTTCGTACTAAGGAGGATTCCCTTGTTTCTGAAAACACTCGCCAAGGCTTTTGTAGCCGCGGCCCTGATGACGCCGGCGTTTGCGCAATCCAACTTGCCCAACGTCCGGATCCTGCTCCCGGAGCGCACCCGCCTGCTGGAAGGACAGCTGGTGGACCTGGTGATCGAAGTTCGCAACGCGACCAGCGTGAGCGGCCTCACCGTGTATTCGACCAATGACAACCTGACTTCGAAGTTCGGGTCGGCCGTCAAGACTGAACTGGATTGTGACTCGACCAGCGACTACGTGTACCGCGCGAACCTGCAGTCGTTCCAGGCGGGCACGGTTGAACTGAGCGTGACCCTGACTGCGGATGGCACGACCGTGACCGACAAACGGATCATCGAAGTGCGTCCGTTTGAGCGCCCGCGTGGCCGCAACATCGTGTTGTTCATTGGCGATGCGATGGGCACGGCGTATCGCGATGCCGCCCGTCTTGTGGATCGCGCGATTGTGGACGCCAATGGCAAGAACAGCTTCCGTGGCGGCTACTTCGACAGCTTGACGGAAATGGATCGCATGCCGGTCAGCGGCATGTCGATGACCTACGGTTCGGATTCCATCGTCCCGGATTCGGCGAACACTGGTTCGGCGTGGGCGACGGGCAACAAGAGCTACTTGAACGCGGTGAACGTGTTCGAAGACGGCACGGACTGCAAGTGGCGCTTCAACGGCCAGCAGAACGCTACGACCGAACAGTACATGAAGGACAACCCGCGCGTGGAAAATCTGTGGCAGTATCTGAAGCGCCGCGCGGGCTACCGCACGGGTATCGTTTCGACGGCTGCGATCACGGATGCGACTCCGGCGGTGGAAGGATCCTATGCGGCGTTCCGTCAGGAGCGTTTGGAAATTGCGCGTCAGTATCGCGAGAATCCGATGTTGGGCGGCGCTCCGGCGTTCGACGTGATGTTCGGCGGCGGTGCGGATCCGTTCACGGCGGCCGGTCGTACCGACAAGCGCGACCTGGTACAGGAATTTGTCGGCCTGGGTTACCGCACGGTAAAGAATGCGACGGAATTGCTGGCATTGAGCGGCCCGCAACCGGTGATCGGATTGTTCAAGGGTTCGGCGAGCCCGGCTCCGGCCTCGAACGGAATCGCGACGGCCTCGGACGTGAACATGGACGTGGCCTACGACAAACTGGGCCTGCAGCGGCCGGCCTCGGAACCGACCGCCAACCTGGGCAGCTTCACGGACCAGCCGATGCTGGACCAGATGACGCGCAAGGCGATCGAAGTGTTGTCGGCGGATGGCCGGCCCTTCATCCTGATGGTGGAAGCGGCCTCGATCGACAAGCAGTCGCATCCGAACAACGCGGCGGGCACGATCTGGGACGCGATCGAAATGGATCGCGCGGTGGGCGAAGCGCGCAAATGGATGGCGGCGCGCGAAGCCAAGGACACCTTGGTTGTAGTGACTGCGGATCATGACCAATCGATGCACATCATCGGTGTCAGCAATGTTCCGGACGCGGAATACTTCGATCGCAACAAGAAGTACGACGTCAGCATGAACTCGCCGGTGGGTGCGCAAGGCTTCAGCGTGTACGGGGATGCGTACTCCAACGCTCGCGCGGGGATTCCGTTCATCAACAGCAGCACGACGGCGTCGAACAACACGGGCGTCCCCGGCACTCCGGGATCGTTCCTGCCGACGACCAGCACAGCGCAGCCGGAAACCAGCACCTACTCGACGTACTCCGGCGTGACGGCGTACAAGGCCGGCCCTAAGGGCTACCCTGCGAACTCCGGCACGGGTGTGCGTCGCCTGGCGGTGGGCTACCGCACGGGTGATCACACGGGCTCCAGCGTTCCGGTCACGGCGGAAGGCGCGGGCGCACTGCTGTTCACCGGTTACATGGATCAGACGGACCTCTTCTTCAAGATCGCGGCGTCGGCCTCTAGCGACACGGCGGAAATGGACAAGATGGTGGATCTCCTGACCCGCTCGGGTCGCTTCCCGAAGACGTTTGGCAAGTAGACAATGAGACGCTTTATCATCACGCTGGGGGCGCTGCTGTTCGCAGCGCCTCTCTTCTCGCAAGAACCCGAAGCGCTGGCCTTCACCCTGCATGAGCATCGGCAGCAAGTGGAACAGCGCATGGGACGCCCCTCTACCGTGACTGCGTTCGGCGATTTCGAGAGCTGGCAGTATCAGATCGGCATTGAGGATCATCACGAGTTTTCACACCAACTGGTGTTTCGTGTATCCACCGGCGAACTGATCAGCTTCACTCGGAACTATGAAGGCGATCCCAATCTGGACGCACTGTTCCCCTCCGCGGAATCGCACGTGGAACACTACCCGGATGCCGAGCATGAGGTTATGCAGGTACGCGTACGGCAGATGAAGGACGGTCGATTCCTGCTGGGAATCGGATCACAGCTGATGTTGATTCAAGGCACGGAACTGAAGAACTTCCAACCGTGGCTCGCCGAGCGCTTGCACTAAACTTCGCCGAACACGCACTGCGATATTATGGGGCGCATGAAACTCGGTTTGTTTCGTGCGCCCCTTTTCTTTGTTGCGACAATCAGCGTGATCGCGGCCCAGTTACCGACGGCCAAGCCGGAAGACACCGGCATGTCCAGCGAACGCCTGCAGCGGATCACCCAGATGCTGCAGGCTCGGATCCAGAAGGGCGAGATGGCGGGCGCTTCGGCGATCGTCGCGCGCAAGGGCAAGGTTGTGTTCCAGACCGCGCAGGGCGTGATGGACCTGGAATCGAAGCAACCGGTGACGATGGAGACAATGTTCCGCGTCGCATCCATGACCAAGCCCGTGACCAGCGTCGCACTAATGATGATGGTGGAAGAAGGCAAGGTCCACTTGAACGACCCGATCTCGCGCTACATCCCGGAATTCAAGGGGATGAAAGTCGCCGAGCCGACAGGGGCCCCATCGAGCCAGCCGGGAGGCGTTCCGCCCTTCAACATGACAGGAGCAGCTCGCGAAATCACGATCAAGGATTTGCTGACGCACGTTTCCGGTCTGGCGAGCGGCACGATGAGCAATAGTACGGTACGCGCCATCGCCCGAAAGGAAGGCGAGAAGCTGGCGGACTACATTCCGCGTTTGGGCAAGACGACGCTAGAGTTCGAACCCGGCTCGCGCTGGGCGTATAGTGCACAAGCGGGGCACGACACGCTGGGCCGCATCGTGGAGATTGCCAGCGGGATGCCGCTGGATCAATTCTTCGCGAAGCGCATTTTCGAACCGTTAGGAATGAAGGACATCTCCTTTTGGCCCAGCGATGCGAACTGGCCGCGCGTGGCGAGCCTGTACAACATGACGAACGGGAAACTGGTGAAGAACAACAACCCGAACACCATGTCGAGCAAGGTATACTTCATGGGTTCCGGCGGGCTGATCTCCACGCCCGGCGACTATCTTCCGTTCGGCCTGATGCTGGCGAATGGCGGCTCATGGAACGGCAAGCAGATCCTGGGTAAGAAGACGGTGGAGATGCTAAGCGCGATGCATGTTCCCGACACCCTGCCCGGTCGTGATGC
>CANIIC010000111.1 GCA_947467395.1 Bryobacterales bacterium | reverse complement strand
GGCACGCAGTACCTCCACGATGCGACCCACTAGCGCCGTGGTCTTGCCGGTACCAGCGGAGGCTTCGACGATTAGGCTCTCATCGAGCGATTCGCGAATCCGGCGCCGTGCCTCGGCATCCTGACTGAGTTGCGGCGTCACGCCATGCCTCGGATTTCGTACAGCGGATCGAGCGCTTCGTCCTGGCGATGCTTCTTCATCAGGCGACGTTCTTCGTAAGGGCCGCAGACGACGCGGTAGTCACACAGCTCACATGCGTCCTTCTCTGGAACCGGGGGCAGGAAACCGTTCGCGATCATGCCGTCGATATCTTCGAGCAGTTTGGCGATGAACAGCCGCGCTCGATTGTCCAGGGGGATCTGGATCGTGGTGTAGTTGCCCCTTTGTGTCGCAAACAACAGGCGGCCCGATTCGACCGGAGCCCCCAGCTGTTGTTCCGCCGCCAGTGCATACAGCAGGGGCTGCAGATATTTTCCGCTACCGACCCACCGCGGGATCGTGTCGGGCGCCTTGCCGGTCTTGTAGTCTGTGACGCGCAGCGCCGCGTCTTTCTGTTCGACCACGTCGATGCGGCCATGGAGGTTGACCAGATCCGGGATCTCGGTCTCTAGCTCCATTTCGAAGTGCGTGGGTGTCCAGTCGTACTCATTCGTCGCCGTGAAGTGGAGCCAGCCGCGCAGATCGGCACGCAGTTCTTCGATTTCGGATCGCCACACGCGCGGTATGGCGGGGACGAGCTTCTCTTCGTAGTCGGAGGCGACGCGTTGCAGGACGATCTCGAGTTTCGCCAGCGCCTCTGGGAGCGAGTCGCGCCTCACGGGCAGCGCATCGGCGGCCTTGAGCTCCTGATGCAAGTGGTCCTGCACGGCATGAAACAAGGAGCCTCGCGTGAGCGGATCCATTTGTTCCAACGGTGCGGCGTCTTCACGCGGACGCAGTCGATAGATCCCGTGCAGTGCGAACTTGTAGGGGCAGGAGGAGAAATTCTCTAGCGAAGATGGTGACCAGGACCGCGCGGCGAGACGCTCCTTCGAAAGTGCCTCCAGCGCGGCAGGGTCTTTCGTGACCAAACCATCGGCAGCGCGCCATTTCGGATCCCAGCGCGCCCAGCGAGCGCGGAGGGATCGTGCTGCATGCACGTTCGCCGCGAGTACGTGTTGTGCGGACTGGTGTGCGATGGAGGCGAGGTCGAATTCGGCGTCGTCGATTGCGTCCAGCTTGTTCTTCGGTGCGGGCCAATTGAGGCGAGCCGGTGCCGCATCCCGAGCGCGCTTCTCGAATTCCGCGAGCTCGGGCAAAGCGCCGTCGATGGCGCGCGGCAATTCGAGCGCGTAGAAACTCGGGACGCGCGGGCGAGCTTCGGTTACTTCCATGCGTGGATACGACGCGATGAGTCGATCGCGCGCCGCGGCCGCAGCCAGATGCAGGCGTTCACGTTCATCAGAGACCTTGTCGTGACGCAACGGGAGATGTTCATCGATCGCGCGGCGAAGTTCGTCCAGCAGCAGCGGATCTTCACTG
The DNA here is from genome assembly GCA_947467395.1 of Bryobacterales bacterium. Classification (GTDB taxonomy): domain Bacteria; phylum Acidobacteriota; class Terriglobia; order Bryobacterales; family Bryobacteraceae; genus Palsa-187. The sequence goes on along the minus strand of CANIIC010000111.1, from coordinate 12,129 downwards.
GTTTTCTGCGGGAATAGACCCTCGGCGAGACCGGGAAGAAATACAGTGCCGAATTCGCAGCCGCGAGCTTCATCGATCGAGGCGATCAGTACGTGGCCCCACCGGCGCTGCGGTGGTTCGCGGTGAAGAAAGCGCAGGCGGTCCGCCAGCACTTCGGTGACTTCTTCCAGCGTGGCCGGTCCGACATCGCCCATGGGGGCTAGCTCTGCGAGAACCTCAAGTACTCCTTCGGGCCCACGTAGCGCGCGAGCGGCCAGATCGCGGAGAGACTCGATCCAGTCCGCCCACGTTGTGGTCTTCGGCAGCGCCGACAACTGATCGATCAGCGGCAGGGCGAATTCGCGGAGATTGCGAAGCTGCGCGAGGCGTTCGGTGTTGTCGCGATCCTGCAGAACCCACTCGGCCTCCAGCCCGAGTAAGCGGCGCTCCCAGCGATCGCGGCCTCCGATCACGGCGGCATCGACCAGGTACTGTTCCCAACGGCGCGGGGTGGGGCGCGAGGATTCCGGGCGCGGCTCGGCGGGTTCAATTGCAACGTCGTCATTCAGGAGTTCGTCAGAAGGCGGAACCCAGTCGGCGGGAACAGCCACGGCGGGCACCTGCCCCAGCGACATGTACTCGGCGAACCGCGTGGCGGAGAGATTCTCTGAGGCGCAGTTGAGCAATGCCAGGAACGCGCGGCCAGCTGGATCGGGTCGCGTTGCACCACGACTGAAATAAGCAGGGATACCGGCGCGGACCAGAGCATCTTCGATCATCGGCTGATAGCGATCGGGATTGCGGAGCAGAATGGCACAATCGTCGAAGCGAACGCCTTGGCCAGCCAGTCGGAGCAGGCGTCGCGCGATCTCTGCGGATTCCAGGCCCTCGCCCGGAGCCGAGAAGAATTCGAATTTGCCGTCGGCCGGCGACGGGTCGGCGTTGGGCTGGAATAGATTCGTGCGAAGACGATCGAGGGAGTCCTCGAGAACCGGCGTTTCCTCCGGCTCCAGGCTCGCGACAAATGCTGAGGGCGCGCGCAATAGCAGGGCCTCAAACAAAGTGCGATGCGCTTGCGACGTGAGGGGCACGTCGAGGAAGGCGACGGGTAGGTTCGCCCAGCGATGTTGACCTTCGGCGGCAGCCTCGGTGGCTAAATTCAAGATGCGCGGCAGATCAGCGAGTCGATTGTCGATCAGACCTTGTTCATAGAGCCGGTGCAGCGTCGCCAAGTCTCCGGACAAACGGTCTGAGTCGACTCCAGCCAAGCGTAACTCCAGCAACGTGCGAGCGAGAGCTCGAGCGAATCCGGGCAGCGTGGCGACTGGGGAGAAGCGTTGAAGTAAATTCTGCTTGCGCGCGTCAAAGACGGCCCGGGCCGCGAGTGCCTCGGTGCCGAAGGTGTTCAGCGGAGCTAGGCCAGCGTCGGCTAGCCGGGGTTCTGCCAGTTGGCGGGCCGCTTGCGCGAAGGTGACCACGTGCAGCCCCAGAGCTCCGGTTGGGCGAAGATTCCCTACCCACCCGCTGATTTTGCCGGGCGTGACCACCAAACATTCCGCGTGTAACTGGGTGAATTCCTGGAGGGATTTCCGTAAGTGACTGTTTGAGAGTGACTTAACGGTGTGGATGCGGTTCGGGCTGGGAGCTGCCATCTGCATTCGAAAAAAATCCGGGCAACCGTAACCTTCGCCCTCTAGCGAGCGTAGTTACATACAACTAAATCCCCGTTACGAGGCGGACACTCAACCCCTATCACCCAATCCGAGTGTCCGCCTTTCTTCTTCTCCCTTAATCCTCATCCTGCTGTGCCGCGAGCGATGTAATCACGCTCATATCTTCCAACGTGGTCACGTCTCCCGCGACGGTGTGATTCGTCACGATCTCACGCAACAGGCGGCGCATGATTTTTCCGGAGCGCGTTTTCGGCAAGGCGTCGGTGAAGCGGATTTCTTCCGGTCGGGCGAACGCCCCGATCTCATGGGCCACCCACTGCCGTAGTTCCTTGCCCAGCGCGTCATGATCGTGCTGGCCCTTCTTCAACGTCACGAAGCAGCACACCGCCTGACCCGTGATCTCGTGCGGCTTGCCGACCACAGCCGCCTCGGCCACAGCCGCATGTTTCACCAGCGCGGACTCCACTTCCATGGTGCTCAAGCGATGTCCGCTGACGTTCATCACGTCGTCGACGCGACCCAGAATCCAGTAATACCCGTCTTCGTCGCAACGGGCCGCGTCACCGGTGAAGTATGCGCCCGGAACCTTGGTCCAATACTGCTCTTTATACCGATCGGGATCGCCCCAGATGGTGCGGGCCATGCTGGGCCACGGGCGGCGAAGCACCAGGTAACCCTCCTTGCCAGGAGGGACTTCAAATCCGTTCAGATCGACGATATCCGCGACCAAGCCGGGCATCGGCAGTGTGCCCGAACCGGGCTTTAGCGGCACAGCGCCGGGCATCGGAGCGATCAGGATGCCGCCCGTTTCCGTCTGCCACCAGGTATCAACGATCGGGCAGCGGCCTTTGCCGATCACGCGGTGGTACCACTCCCAAGCGGCCGGATTGATGGGTTCGCCGACCGAGCCGAGCAGTCGCAAGCTCGAAAGATCGTGGGCATCGGGCCACTGGTCGCCCTGACGGATCAGCGCACGGATCGCGGTGGGCGAGGTGTAGAGGATGCTGACCTTATATTTTTCGACGATGCGCCACCAGCGGTCGAACGCCGGGTAATCGGGCGCGCCTTCATACATCACGTTGGTCGCGCCGGCGGCCAGAGGTCCGTAGACGATGTAGCTGTGGCCCGTGACCCAGCCGATATCGGCGCTGCACCAATAGGTGTCTTCTTCGCGCAGATCGAAGACCCACTTCATGGTGGCCGTCACATAGGTAAGGTAGCCGCCGGTGGTGTGGAGGATGCCCTTGGGCTTGCCGGTGGTGCCGGAGGTGTACAGAACATAGAGCGGATGCTCGCTATCGAGCGGCACGGCGGGGCAATCTTCGGACGCAGTTTCGTCGAGTGTGTGCCACCAGTTGTCGCGCCCTTCCTTCATTGGCGTGTCCGAACCCGTGCGGCGATAGACGATGCAATCACGCACGTCGGGGCAATCGAGCAACGCTTCGTCCACGGCGGGCTTCAGCTTGATCTCTTTGCCGCGACGATAGCCGCCATCGGCGGTGATCACGGCGGTCGCGCCGAGATCCTGAATGCGAGCCTTCAGCGCTTCCGCAGAGAATCCGCCAAACACGACGCTGTGAATCACCCCGAGCCGCGTGCACGCCAGCATGGCGATTACGGCCTCCGGGATCATCGGCATGTAGATAATGGCTCGGTCGCCGGCCTTGTACCCGCGCGACTTCAGCACGCTGGCGAAGCGGACCACCAGACGATGCAGTTCCTGGTAGGTAATGGCGCGCTGTTCGCCGGGCTCGCCTTCCCACAGGATCGCGGCCTTGTTCTTACGCGGCGTGTCCAGATGGCGGTCCAGGCAGTTGTAGGAAACGTTCAGCTTCCCGCCTACGAACCACTTCACGTCGGGCGGGTTCCAATCGACCACCTTGGTCCATTTTTCGAACCAGTGAATCTCGCGCTCGGCGACCCCGCCCCAGAACGTCTCCGGGTGGTTCACCGCTTCCTCATGAAGGGCTCGGTAGCCTTCCATGCCTTGAACGCGGGCCTTGCTGACAAATTCGGCGGATGGTGGATAAACGGCGGGCTTGCTCATCTCCGAGGATTTTATCAGGTGTCGAAGATGTGCTGCCTGTCTTATTTTCCTTGTTGCTGTTTCTGGAGCATGGCGTTGAACTCGCGCTCCTTCTGGTCCACATACGCCTTCAACCCAGCCGGATCAATGAACGGATTCGGGGCACCTTGGGAGATCCTGGCGTACTTGGCTTCCATGTCATAGAAGTTCGGGTGCGCCCCCAGGAACACGTCCACTTTCATCGCACGGACTCGGGCGAAGCTCTTGCGGTAATCTTCCACGATGCTGGGGTAGTTCCGCTTGTCCCCGACCAGAACGTAGTTCGCGTTTACACCGACGCTGCAGACCACCAGTACGTCGTAGCGCTTGCCGGCCTCTTCCGCCTGGAACGTCCACGAGGTGCAGCCGGCGGTGTGGCCGCCGGTCAGGTTGGCAGTGAGCGTCATGCCGCCCAGCGTGACCTTGTCCCCGTCCTTGAGCACGCGATCGATCGGGTGTTCTTTCCCGCCCGGACGCATCGCCTTCAGGGCCGGAACGTCCTGCTCCATCGCCATAACTTTTCCGCTGGTAAACTCTTTGACCAGGGCGTCGGCTTCCATGTGATCGCCGTGAGCGTGGCTGCCCAGGATGATTTTGATGTCGGAGAACTTGAAGCCCAGTTTCTCCACGTTGGCGCGCAGCAACGGGACGGTGGATTCGAAGTCGCTGTTGACCAGAATGTGACCCTGCGGCGTCGTGATCAGGAACGAGGCCAGTTCTTTCGATCCGATGAAGTAGACGTTGCCGATCACTTTGTGCGGCGGGAACGGGGTATTCCAGGTTCCCTGACCAAAAACGCTAAGTGTAAACACAAGCAAGAGGATGAGTCTGGGCATGGCGGGGTCAGTGTATCAAATGGGAGACAGCAGGACGCGCATTCGCTTATTGGGCCCATAGAAAGTTTCTTCTTCCACTCTGTTGGGCCCCCGCTTATACTCAGGCTGTAACTGATTGCCCGTGAAGTGCGGATGGAGTTCCCGCCTGATTCGGGACCCCGTCGTTCCCTCAGTCGTCCCGTCGGCGGCGAACCCTGCGATGCTGGCGCTATCCAGCCTCCGGTGATCAAAAGATTGGAACTGAGGAACCTTCGATGGAGACAGTCAAAGTTTTTGTAGTAAGCGCAGGATTGGGCGATCCCGATGTCTTGACGCGCAAAGCCGAGCGGGCACTGACTTCCGCCGATGCGGTGATCCATGATCGGGGCGTGAGCGCGCAAATCTTATGCCTGGCGAATCCAGAGGCGGAGATGGTGTCGTTGGGTTCGGGTGGCTCGCAAGAAGAGCGTCAAGCTGACGTCTTCGGCTGGTACTTGCGGCTGCGAGATCATTGCCAAAAAGTGGTGCGCTTGGTGGTGAGCGATCCGCTGCTGGCCAGCGAATGCTGCGAAGAGTGGGAATTCCTGGCGCGGCACGGCTTTGAGATTGAAATGGTTCCTTCGGTGCTCGCCGAAACCGTGTACGAATCGCGCGCGGCGGTTCGCGAAGCGGTCGCGGCGGCTCGCGAGGCCAGCAAGCTCGCGGTGCACTAGCGGCTACTGCAGCCCGGCCAGTTCCGTGGCGAATAGCAGCATCATTCCTCCGCCACGCTCGTCTTTTCCGTTGCTGGGTCCGCGATAGAGGTAGTCTTCCCGCGTCGGCATCTTGTTCGTTGATTCACACACGTCCAGCAGTGTTCCATCTGGGTTTGTGCGTAGCAGCACCGCCCTCCATGCCCGATCGACGCGGGCCTGATACGACGCATCTAGCCAGCCTTGACGAATTCCCCGCAGCATGGCCGTGGCGATCATCGATGTTGCCGAAGTCTCCGGGTACGATCCCGGCTCATCGATGATTTCGTGCCACATGCCGTCGGGGTCCTGATAGCGCGCGAGCGTCGTCATCAGCTTCTGGTATTCGCCAAGAACGTAGCCTCGCTCCGGGTGATCCTTCGGGAATTCGCTGAGCGCGAGGGCCATGCCGAGGGCGGGGAAGGCGTTGCCACGGCTCCACGCCGTATCGACTAGCGGCGAGTGGCGGTATAGGCCGTCACTGCGCAGCGTCAGCGTCTGCATGAAGCGAAAGTGTTTCGCGACCATGTCGAAATATTTGCGATCGCCTGTCAGCGTCCCGGCCATAGCTGTGATCGGTCCTGCCATGAAGAACGAATCGCTCATCTCCGTGTGATACGGCATAGACTCGCGCATCGCTCCAGCTTCGTCGAAACCCAGATCTCCGACCTTCTTCACCAACGTGGTGTAGCGCGGGTCTTTGGTGCGCCGAGCGAGTTCGGCAAACACCATGTGTCCGGCGAGCGTGAGAGAACTGGCGCGATTCAACGTGTCGCGCGTCAGGTACGGCTCAGCCAGCTTCGCGACAGCATCGACGTTGCCCAATCGCATCTGACTGATGAGGGCCATCCCTGGCAGGTAGGTGAGTTGATTGAAGTCGTGACCGTAGACGGTTGCGAGTTGCCGAGCCACTTCGATCGGGGAGCGTTGCGGTCCGGGCGCGGGACGTTGCGCCAGTGCGGAGCGAAGCCCGTCCGGATCGGCGCCCTGAATCTTGATCTCCGTCGGCTGGTGAAACTGAATCCATCGCCAGAGAGTCCACGATTCCGCATGTTCTTTGTAGGGAACGCCGGTGGGTGGGAACTGCAGAGTTGCCTTCAAGGGGTTCGCCAGGGAGATCACTACGTCTGCGGAGCCTGCCGCCGCGGCGCCATCCAGTCCGCCGATGAGCAGCGTTCCGCCGGTACCGCTGTATCCGGGCGCGACGCGGGCTTCGATGGTCGTGCGTCCATCCTGGGCGTATCCAATGACGCGCGTCGTTTGGGCCGCCAGCGGAAGCGCGAGGAATAACGCTGGAACTAGCCATTGACGGGAAAGGCGAAGCATGAAATTCTCCTACGTATGCGAGTTTTCATCCTAGCAGCCGCTTTTCTTGGAGTGGCGATGGCCCAGACGCCGGACCGATGCGCGGGCTCGGGCGATTTGAGGTTGATCAACGGGCGCATTCATACGATGGATGCTCGCGACACCGTTGTCGCGGAAGTCACGATGCAGGCGGGCAAGATCACTTCGGTGGGCGCCCAGACCGTGAACGTTGATCCTTGCACTCGAACGATCGATCTGCAGGGCAAGACCGCGATTCCGGGGTTGATCGACAATCACAACCATATCGTGTTGCTGGGGATTCGCCCGGGCTATGACACTCGTTTGGAGACGGCTTCGTCGATTGCGGATGTGCAGGCGGCGATCCGTACGCGCGCAGTAGGTGTTCCTGCCGGTGCGTTCATCACCGCGATGGGCGGGTGGAATCAGGTGCAGTTCGCTGAAAAGAGATTGCCCACGCTTGCCGAACTCGACGCAGCGGCTCCGAATCGCCCTGTGCTGGTCTTCCAGGCGTTCACCGGTCCAGCTGCGACGAATACCTTGGGTCGACAGTTTCTCGCAAGCAAAGGCGTTGCCGTGAGCGACACCGGAGCGATTGCGGCGAATGCTCCCTCAGTGGCGGCGTTGAATGCGCTGCGTTCGGTCCAGACGTTCGAGGATAAGAAACGCGGCACTTTGGACGCGATGAAGTACGCGGCCAGCATGGGTCTGACGACGAACGTCGATATGGGCGCCTTCATTCCTCCTGGTGCCGAGAACATGCAGGAGTCGTTCGCCTCCGATGGACTGGCGACAGCCGATCCGTTTACGATGTACGACGCATTTGTGGCTCTGCATCGTGAAGGTAAGATGTCGACTCGTCTGCGCGTCTTCTTTCTGAGCATGGATACCAGACCCGATGTGCCGATGCTGGCCGATCGCCTGCGCAATACGTTCCGCGACTCCGGCGACGACTTCCTGCGGATCTCCGGCATCGGCGAGTTTGCGTCGGTGTGGCCGCTGTTCGGTCAGGTGACACCTCCTGCGAACTACGAGACCGCGCTGCAGTTGGTCGCCAAGCAGGGCTGGGCGTTTCAGCAACACAGCCTCTCGCTGGCCGAAGATCAACTCACGGCAGCGACGTTTGAAAAGGTGAATGCCGTGACACCCATCGCCGATCTGCGCTGGTCCGTAGCTCATGTGCCGCGCATCAACCTCGAGACGCTCAACCGATTCAAGAACATTGGAGCGGCCATCGCCGTGCATCCCTATGAGTACCTGGCTGGTGCTGTGGGTTCCGGTCCGCCGCTGCGGACGATTGTTGATAGCGGGATTCGAGTGGGCGCAGGCTCCGACTCCGCACAGATTTCGACGCTGAACCCGTGGACGATTCTCTCCTACATGGTGACGGGCAAGAACGCGGCGGGCGTGTTGATCAATGACGGCCAACAAGTGTCTCGCGCGGAGGCGCTCCGTATGTACACGTCGGCGAACGGTTGGTTCCTCAAGGAAGAGTCGAAGATCGGCAGCATTGAATCGGGGAAGCTCGGCGACATCGTCGTGCTGAACGATGACTACTTCAATCCCACAGCGGTGCCGGATGACAAGATCAAGGCCATCAAACCAGCGATGACCATCCTGGGCGGCAATGTGGTCTACGCAGCGCAGTAGCTACTTGCGGACGACATACCAGTAATTCTGGATGTCGTGCGCCAATTCGTGTCGTTCGATGGAGCGGAAGCCTGCGCGCGTGAGGTAGTCGCGCGTGCGCTCTTCGCCCCACATCGCACCGAGTCCTTCGCCGCCCTGCGCCAGCGATACTGTCATGCAGTGCATGCAGGAGATGGCGTAGAGCAACGTTCCCAGCGGATGTCCGATATCGCCGTGATGATGGCTGGAACCGCGAATTTCTTGCATCAGATACACGCCATCGGGTTTGAGTGCACGGCAGATGTTCTGGAGAACTTCCAGGGGTTGGCCCTGATCGTGGATCGCGTCGAATGAGGTGATCCAGTCGTAGGCATCGGCTTCCAGGGGCGCTGTCGCGTCCTGCGCGTGAAACGTGACGTTCGTGAGCCCTTTCAGGTGCGCTTGCGAGTGCGCATAGCGGATGGCTTCTTGTGAAAAATCGACGCCTTCGAAGCGGCTGTTTGGGAAACGTTCCGCGAGCCGAATCATGGTGAGTCCGCGGCCACATCCGACATCAACGGCGCGGATGCCGCGCTGCAGGTGTTCGCGGAGCTCCGGGATAAGCGGCAGCACGTCTGATTCCAGGGCGCCGGCCACGAACTTCGCGCTACTTTCCGCCATGATGTCGTGGAAGCGAGGGTACTTCTCGTACGGGACGCCACCGCCGTTGCGGAAACATTCGACCACGTCCGATTCCACACCCCCCAACTCCGCAAAATACTGCGCGAGCGACGCCATGTTGTCCGGGCCCGCGGCTCGCGTGAGGCTTGCTGCGTGGGCCGCGGGTAGCGAGTAGCGGTCCGTTGCCGGGTCGACTTCAATCACTCCACTGGTGACCATTGCTCCCAGCCATTCCTGCACGTAGCGTGATTGAAGATTCGCGCGCTGCGCGATCTCCGCGATAGTGGCAGGCGCCATCTGTGACATCGTGTCGAACAAGCTGGTCCGATGGCCGATCGACACCATCATCGCGAGCGCCGCGTGGTTGAACGTCGTGAGTAGTTGTCCGGCGAACTCTTCCTGTGTGGCCATGGCCTACCTCCGGAACCCGAAGCCCACGTCTTTGATCCGCCCATCGGGCTCCACGAGTGCGGTGGCGGTGAAGGCTCCCCCTGCTGTGACGGACCCGAAGCGCAAGTCGAGAAGATCCACGCGCGTTTCATCCACCAGCGGCGAGATACGCCAGAACGGAACCTGATTAAAACTCTCCACTACTTTGAACGTGCGGGTTGTGCGTGCGGCGTCGACCGTGGGCGCGTGGCCGATCTTGTACTCCAGGTGCGCATCGCGCATCGCGAAGTCACCCGAAAACTCAGCGGGCAGTTCGTAGACGAAGTCTTCCCCCTCAATCACCGCACGCCAACGCAGCGTTCCGAAATTATCGGGGAACGCGTAGACGGCCTCCGCCGGCTGGTCCATCCATAGCAGCGCGTTCAGATGATCGACCACTTTTTGATGCGAGTTCCACCGGATTCCCTCGTAAGACAGCAGCGCGATCATCGCGATCCAAGCCCATGCTCGCTTCACACCGCTACTCTTGCGCGCGCCGATCTCAGAACTGACCAGTCCCAGAACAGCCGGAATTGCCACGCAGCTGATGAGGATGAGCCAGATGACCGGATCGACGACGTTGGTGATGTCCGCGCGCAGCCATCGGTCGGAGAACGGCAGCAGCATGCGGATGCCGTAAACATTGGTCCAGTCGAGCACCAGATGACTCAGGATCGAGAGCATGCTGATGAACCAGAGATAGACGCTGGGGCGCTTCTTCGTGAAAGCCGCGACGATCGCCAAGGGCAGCAGCGCGACCAGCGGCGTGAATGCGAACGCATGCGTGTAGCCGCGATGGATCTCCAGGTAATCCAGCTGATCGGTGAAGAACGGGTAGGCGTCGATGTCGGGGGCGTTCGCGGCCAGCATCATGACCGCTGCCGTGCCTTTTTCGCCGCGATCCAGGCCGCATCGCGAAAGCATCAGCCCGACCAGCGTATGCGTGAGGTTATCCATAGTTGGGCGGAATCAATAGAGTGAGCGCGCCGGGGATCGCTTCGATCTTCAGCGGTTCGCGACCATAATACTCTCCGTCGATCTGCGACGGCGCGGACGTGAGGATCTCGACCGAGCTTGTCTTGCGCACGCGAACGCCGGGTAAGCGCTTCACTTGACGAATGCCCACGGCGGTGAAGTAGAGCAGGAAGCGCAGAGGATGGGAGCCCTCAAATAGGACGACTTCGAAATCGTCATTCCGCAACGAGGCTTCGGACGCGATTTCCAGATCTCCACCGTAGTTGCGGATGCGGCTGATCAGGGCGAATCCGCAGTTCCATTGCTCCTTGCCGATACGCACGCGCAGCGATTCGACCCTGCGACGGAATTGCGAGAGTCCGGCCACCCAGTAAGCCAACTTGCCAAACGCTCTCTTGAGGTTCGCGCGGACCTCGTAAACGATAGCCGCGTCGAGCCCTGCACCGCACATCAACAGGAAGTAGCGGCTCCCTTGCTGATCCCCGCTGATTCGGCCGACGGCCACCGGTATAGGATGACTCGCCGCTAAGCGCTCCGCCGCGCGTTCGATGCGACCGCCGAAGCCGAGTTCCATCGCGAGACAGTTCGCGGTTCCTCCGGGCAAGATGCCCAGCGGCACGTTTGAGTGAACCATTCCCTGGATCACTTCATTAATGGTCCCATCGCCGCCGAGCGTTAGGATCAAGTCCGCGCCCTCCGCGATCGCTTGTTTCGCGAGCGTTCCAGCTTGCCCTGGACCGCTGGTGGGCAGCAGGCGAGGAGAAATTCCTCCGCGAGCCAGCGCAGCTTTGGTACGTTGGAGAATAGCTTCCGGGTTGCGCCGGATTTTGCCAGCGGCAGGGTTGTAGATCAGGACAGGCTGGCGGAATTGTGCGATTCCCCGATTATAGCGTTCCGTGACGAATATCCAGCAAAAAGTCGATCGTCTGCGCGAAGAACTGCGCCGTCACGAGCATCTGTATTACGTCCTGGACGCTCCTGAGATCACCGACGTCGAATATGACGCGCTGATGCGCGAACTCACGGCATTGGAACAGGCTCATCCAGAATTGCTGACGCCTGATTCGCCAACCCAGCGCGTAGGAGGCAAACCTCGCGAGGGCTTTGTGAAGGTGCCGCATTCGTCGCCGATGCTGAGCCTCGACAATGCGCTGAATGAGCAGGAACTGCGAGTATTCGATACTCGTGTTCGCGGCCTGTTGCCGAACGAGTCCTATCAATATGTAGCCGAACTGAAGCTCGATGGACTGTCGCTCGCCGTGCACTACGAAGGCGGGCAGATGGTCCGTGCGATTACGCGAGGCGATGGGACCGTGGGTGAGGATGTTACCGAAAATGCCCGAACGATCCGCTCGATTCCGCTGCGCGTGAAACCGCAGGAGCACTTTGAAGTGCGCGGGGAAGTCGTGCTGAATCGGCGTGCCTTCGAACGAGCGAATGAGGAGCGCGACGCCCAACAATTACCACGCTTCGCGAATCCGCGTAATGCCGCGGCGGGTGCGCTGCGCGTGCTGGATCCGAGAGTGACTGCGGCCCGACAACTGGAGTATTTCGCTTACTTCCTGCTGTCCGAGGGCCGTGCGGCGCTCCCGACACATTCCGCGGTGTTGAAGGAACTCTCCCATCGTGGGCTCAAGGTTCATGACGGCCATCGCATTTGCGAAGACATTGAAGCTCTGATCGAATTCTGCAAGCACTGGGAAGCGCAGCGCGATGATCTGCCATTTGAAATCGACGGCGTAGTGATTAAGATCGACTCGGTGGAGCAGCAGAATCGTCTCGGGTGGACGGCTAAGGCTCCGCGCTGGGCGATCGCGTTCAAGTTTGCGGCGCGTCAGGAAAAGACGCTG
>CANIIC010000110.1 GCA_947467395.1 Bryobacterales bacterium | reverse complement strand
GCAGGTCCAGATGCGAGCCTTGGCCTTGCCCTTGCCGTTGATGATCAGGCGGATGTAGGTCTCCGGTTCGTCGAGCTTCTTGGTCAGCTTCGCTTCGGAGAACTTCGCCGCGAGACCGCCCTGGCAGACTTTTAGACCCTGCATGTAGATGTCTACGTTCTTCGGGTCGAACTTAATGCCGGAGTATCCGGCGGCTGCGATCACGCGGCCCCAGTTCGGATCGGAGCCTGCAATCGCCGTCTTCACCAGCGGGGAGTTCGCGATGGCTCGCCCGATCTTCTGCGCGTCTTCGAAGGTCTTCGCGCCTTCGACGTCAATGGTGACCAGCTTGCGGGCACCTTCGCCGTCGGCGGCAATCTGCTTGGCCAGCGATTCCAGGACCTTGGTCAGCGCCATCTCCAAAGCGAGTGCGGAAACCTTGATGCCCGATGCGCCATTCGCCAACACCGCGACGGTGTCATTGGTTGAGGTGTCGCCGTCTACCGTGAGGCAGTTGAAGGTCACCGCGATCGCCTTCTTCAGCGCGGCCTGCAACTCCGCGGGGGTGGCCACGGCATCGGTGACGACGAAGCCCAGCGTGGTCGCCATGTTGGGCTGAATCATGCCCGCGCCCTTGGCCATGCCGGCCATGCTCACTTCGCCGTTGATCTGCGCGAACGCTGTCTTCGGACGTGTGTCGGTGGTCATGATGGCGTTGGCCACCTTGTCGAAGGCATCGGCCGAAAGCGATTCCACCAGTTTCGGCAGCGCCTTCACCACCAACTGCGCGTTCATCTCCACGCCGATCACGCCGGTGGAGGCAGGGAGGATCTCGGTGGGTTTTGCCTTCAGCGCCTTCGCTGCCGCATTGACGCACGTATTGGCGACCTTCTCGCCTGTGCGGGTGGCGCAGTTCGCGTTGCCCGCGTTGATCAGCCACGCCCGCGACTTGCCGCGCGACGTCTTCAGATTCTGGCGAGCCAGGACCACCGGGGCTGCGACAACGTTGTTCTGCGTGAATACAGCGGCCGAGGAGGCTGGCTTGTCCGACACAATCAGGGCAAGGTCATCCTTGGCAACTTTGCGAATACCGGCGTAGGTGGTCGCGTAACGAAATCCTTGAGGGAGATTCATGGCTGTCTCTTTCATTCCAGGCACTCACCTGCATTCAGGTTGAGCCCGTTCAGGAACGCGGATACATCCATCCGCTTCCTGCCTTCCATTTGTACTTCCAATAACTCTAGCGAGCCTTGGCCACATCCTGCAAATAAACGACGGTTTTCGATCCGCAATTCGCCGGGATTTAACACTCGGTCTGTGACCGTCGCGCGCCAGATATGCAGGCGCTGCCCACGCAGGAAGCCGTAGCATCCAGGCCAGGGCGTGAGGCCGCGCATGCGGTAATAGGTGTCCTGCGCCGAACGCGACCAATCGATGTGGCCATCTTCTTTCTTGATGATGGGTGCCCAAGTGGCTTGCGATGCGTCCTGCGGTTCGGGGGTGATCGAGTCCAACTTGGCCAGGGTCGCGATCAAAAGGTCCGCACCTGCGGTGGCGAGTCGGGTGCCGAGTTCGGGTGCTGCTTCATCGGCGCCGATAGGCGTTTCCCACTTGCTCAGCATGTCGCCGGTGTCGAGGCCCGCGTCGATCTTCATGATCGTCACGCCGGTCTTGGTCTCTCCGTTGGCGATGGCCCATTGGATGGGCGCTGCGCCGCGATACTTCGGGAGCAGGGAAGCGTGGACGTTCAGGATGCCGTGGGGCGGAATATCGAGGATCGCTTGCGGGATGATCTGACCGTAGCCGACTACGATGATGCACTCCGGCGCCATGGCTGCGATTTCGGCGACCACTTCGGGTTGCCGCACTTTTAGCGGTTGATGCACCGGGAGATTGAGCCTCAGGGCGGCTTCCTTCACCGGAGGCATCGCGTCTTTTTGTCCGCGGCCTTTGGGGCGATCCGGCTGCGTGTACACGGCGACCACTTGGTGCCCGGCTTCCACCAAGCGTTCCAACGAAGGAACCGCGAAGGAGGGTGTGCCCATGAAGATCAGTCTCACGCGACTACCCTTACTGCCACTCGTTCGCTTTTTGCAGTTTGCGGATTTTGCGGCGGATCAGATCGCGCTTTAGCGGGCTGATGTGGTTGATGTAGAGCTTGCCGTGCAGGTGATCGGTTTCGTGCAGGAATGCGCGTGCGAGAAGATCTTCGCCGGTCATCTCATACACTTTGCCTTTGCCGTCCTGCGCGCGGATGGTGACTTTCTTGGGGCGAGTGACGGTTTCGCGGAACGTCGGCAGGCTGAGGCAACCTTCTTCGCCGGTCTGCGAACCTTCGGTCTTGATGATTTCCGGGTTGATGAGGACCAGCTTCTGGGATTCGTCCTCGCCGCTGGTGATGTCGATCACCGCGATACGCTTGCCAATGCCGATTTGCGGGGCCGCCAAGCCGACGCCGCGAGCCGCGTACATCGACTCGAACATGTCGTCCAGCAGCTTGTTCAGTTCCGGAGTGTCGAACTCAGTGATGGTCTCGGCTTGTGACTCGAGAACCGGCTGTCCGTATTTGACGATGGGGTAAACCATGTTTAGTAGTTCTTGACCTGATCCAGGTAGGCTTCGTAGTTGCGCTTCGTCTCGCGCAAAGAGTCGCCACCAAACTTTTCGAGCACCGACGCGGCTAACACCAGGGCCACCATTGCTTCGCCCGAGACTCCTGCCGCGGGCACCACACAGACGTCACTGCGTTCGTACGCAGCCAGCGCCGCCTCTCGGGTTTCGAGATCCACGCTTTCGAGCGGCTTGCGCAACGTCGAGATCGGCTTCAGCAGGCCCCGCACGATGATGTCCTCACCGTTGGTGATGCCGCCTTCCAAGCCGCCCGCGCGATTGGCGCCGCGCGTGAACTTGTGACCTTCGCGATCGTAGTGGATGGTGTCCTGCACCTTGGATCCGTACGCTTCCGCGCCTTCGGCGGCGAAGCCAACTTCGACGCCCTTCACTGCCTGCAGCGACACGATCGCCTGGGCCAGCTTGCCATCCAGGCGAGTGTCCCAGGCAATGTGCGAACCCAAACCTACGGGCACGCCGTGCGCTACCACCTCGAAAACACCTCCGACAGTGTCTCCGGTGCGATAAATGTGATCGACCACGGTCTTCATGCGCTGCTCGGCTTCGGCATCCACGCAGTTGAGAAGAACCTCATCGCGCTGATTGAGCGCGGCGATCTCGTCCCAGGTCGCCAGTCGGCCCAGTTTCTCCGGGCCGACTTGAATGACGTGGCTCCAGATGGTGATGCCGAGTTCCGCGAGGAAGCCCTTGGCCAGGGCGCCCAGCGCCACACGACCAGTGGTTTCCCGAGCGCTGGCGCGTTCCAGCACGTAGCGCGCGTCGTCGAAATCGTACTTGATGGCGCCTGCCAGATCGGCATGGCCAGGGCGGGGACGGGTAACGCGCTTGCGCTTGTCGGCCGACCCTTCGAAGTCCTCGACCGGCAATGCTTCGGTCCAGTTCTTCCAATCCTTGTTTTCCATCAGCATGGCGATGGGGGAGCCGATGGTCTTCGAGTGGCGCACGCCGCTGACAATGTGGGCGCGGTCGGTCTCGATCTTCATGCGGCCGCCGCGGCCATAGCCCTGCTGCCGCCTCCACAATTCGCGATCAATCGCCGCGAGGGAGACGGGCACGCCCGCCGGTAATCCTGTTAGGGTCGCAACGAGGGTCTCGCCGTGCGACTCGCCTGCCGTTTCAAAACGCAACATGAGGGGGAATCACCATAGTACCAGCAACGGCTTGCTTCAGCTCGCTTGTTAGAATGAGGGCATGGCGAAATTCACTTCTACTATCCTCAGTGTTTTTGCGCTTCTCGCACTCGCACTCAACATGTCGGCCCAAAACAAGGGGAAAGGCGGCATTCTGCAGCCTCAGATGACGGTTGAAAAAGGCACCTACAAACAACCCTTCGGCAAGATGGGCGAAAAACCGGCTCAGGCCTGGAGCGCCACCACGATGGGAGCGTCGGTCGACGGCAAGCCGAATGCGGGCGGGGTCAAGACGATCACCGGGGAACTTATCGACTTCTCGTGCTACCTCGAAATCGGCAAGCACGGCGAAAAACATCGGGACTGCGCACAGAAGTGCTACCGCGCGGGCCAGCCGATCGGTCTGCTGACGGAAGCGGGCGAACTCTACATGTTGATGGAAGAAGAACACGACCCGCGTCGTGACGGCCAGGGTACGTTCCGTGACGCGGCCATCGAACATGCGGGTCACATCATGGAAGTCACCGGTACGGCCGCAACTGTGCGCGGATTTAATGCACTGTACGTACAGGGGTACACCAAGAAGTAATGCACGCAAGCAAGTATCTGTTGTGGGTCACGGCCGCGACGTTGTTTGTCGCGGCCGTGGCATTCGGACAAGGCAAAGGTAAGGCGACGGGCAAGGGTGGAGTGGTTGTGCCGCTCGGGCTGCAGGCGATTCAATGGCCGGCGGACAATCCGTACTCGGCCGAGAAGGTGGAACTGGGCCGCATGTTGTACTTCGACACGCGGTTGTCGGCCGATGGGACGGTGTCGTGTGCGTCGTGCCACGCGCCGGATCAGGGCTGGACGGACAATGCTCCGGTTTCAACGGGTATTAAAGGACAGAAGGGCGGCCGTAGCGCCCCGGCGACCATCAATCGGGCGTACAGTCAGGCGCAGTTCTGGGACGGCCGCGCGGCCAGCCTGGAAGTGCAAGCGGTGGGTCCGATCGCGAATCCGATTGAGATGGGCGAGACGTACCCCAATGTCACGAAGAAGCTGAGCGCGATCCCGGGGTACCAGAAACTGTTCCATGCGGCGTTCGGGTCGCCGGACGTGACGGTGGACAAGGTGGGCAAGGCGATCGCGACGTTTGAGCGCACGCTGCTTTCGGGCAACTCGGCTTATGACAGGTACAAGGCTGGCAACAAGCGGGCACTGACCTCGGCGCAGGTTCGTGGGATGGACGTGTTCTTCAACAAGGCGAAGTGTGATGCGTGCCATGAGGGCTCGAACTTCACGCTGAACTCCTTCAATAATCTGGGCGTTGGCACGGACAAGCCGAATCCGGACGAAGGCCGTGCGATCGTGACCAAGAAAGCGGAAGACTGGGGCGCGTTCAAGACGCCGACCCTGCGCGATATCGCCAAGAGCGGTCCGTACATGCATGACGGCAGCCTGAAGACGCTGGAAGAAGTGGTGGAGTTCTACAACAAAGGTGGGATTCCGAACAAGAATCTAGACGCCAGGATGGTGAAGCTGAATTTGACGGAGGGAGAAAAGAAGGATCTGGTGGAGTTTCTGAAGGCTCTCGACGGAACCCCGATTCCAGTGGTTGTTCCTACCGCATTTCCTCAATAATCGCTCTCGAACAGGATTGGGCCGGACTTCGTGTCCGGCCCTTTCGTGTATTAAGCCTGTACGAGAATGGAGCCGATCTTCGAGAAGATACGGCTGATGTTAGGCGACAGGGTGGTTGGGAAGATCGCACCAGCAGCCACCGCCACAAATCCGGCGAGCAGTGCGTACTCGATCAGATCCTGGCCGCGTTTGTCCCGTCCCAACGACGCCGCAGCGGTCCGCAGCAATTCGACGCGAGCGAGCAGTGTGTAAGTCGTCATAAAAATTGCCTTCCAATGGATCGGTCGTTTCCCGTTCCGATCTCTGCACTCTCATCTTCCTCTAGAACCGAGCAAGCTTCAAGAATCGAATCCTCCTAGTTTTTAGGGGAGTTCTCCTTAAGCCGTTTGTTCTAACCACGGTACGCCCTTAGTTCCTGAGCGGTTCCCCCTATGCCGACTAGGGGTTTGCCTGAGCCGGGTAGCGGATCACCGCGAAATTCCGCAAAGATACGCTGTCTCCGCCGCCGGTGGTCAGCTGTCCGCGGAATTGGATGGGAATGGCCTGGCTGGTATCTTCCGTTCCGGCACCGCTGGTCAAGGTTAAAATCGCCGTAGTACCCCACGTTTGTGAATCCCAGAGCTGGTCCGTACCGAAGATGCTCCAGTCCGAGGTGCCGGTCAAACGTGTCTCGCTGGACGCCATGGTTCGGGCGACAAGCGTGGTGCTACCGAGGCGAATTTCTCCGGAGAAGCCAGAGGCGCTGCCGGTGTGACTGTACTGAACGCGAATTTCCAGCCGATCGCCCGAGTTCAGGATGCCCGCTGGAACGGTGCAACTGCCCAGCTGCGTGATCGTCGTGGCGGATGTAGTGGCTCCCACATTGCTGCAAACCACTTGAGATGCCGCCAACGTTCCCAGCGGGTTGCTCGGGTCACCATAGCGGTAGTTTGCGGTGAGTTGGTCTCCGGTCTGCGGTGTGGATGCGAAGAAAAAGGTGATGGTGCTGCTGGAGAGAGTGTAGTCAACGCCCTCGCTCATCTTCAGGCCGTTTCGAAAGACCGTCAAGCTTCCCGACGGCGAAGGCGCATGGGTGAGAGTAAAGGTCCGGTTGCTGCTGTTGACGGCGCCAGCGGGCGTCTCATTGTCGGCAAACCCTGGAATCACGCCGCTGCCACCGCCGCCGCAGGCGCCAGAACTGCCATCCACGTGCAGGCAGTCGCTCAGGGTGCCGGAGGCGCCATCGATTTGGCCGGAGGAGTTAATCACGGCCGCGCGACCCAGGCTATAGCCGACGCCTCGCATGGGGCGCACTTCCAGTTCGTTGGCCAGCCCGATCACGTCTCCAATTTGTACGGGAGAGATCACCGGGGGCGGTCCGATCACGCTGCCTGAACCGACGCGGACATCGCGCACCCGCAAGGTGGTGTTGGTGGAGGGTACAGCCCACGTTTCGGTGAACTGATTGATGCCGGACGCGTTGTAGGTGACGTTGTACTGTGCGCCGGCTGAAGCCGTGGTGGTGGGGACCAAGCGTACGCGAAGCGAACCGTTGACGACGGGAATCGTCAAATTTGCGGTGGCGATGTTTGAGGTGTCGCCACTCTGAAAACTCTGGTAGGTGACATACATCGTGCCGGTGAAGCGGGTTCCGTCGGCGCGATAGAGTACATCCTGAATGGTGGTGAGTCCGGGCTGTGCCGCCGCGGTTCCGGTCATGACGGCCACCACGGCCGCGATCTTCTTCCAATTGAGCATCTTGCCTCCTGCTGGCTCACGCTAGCTGGGACGAGTGCCGGAAAATAAAAACGCGCCCCTTTGCGGAGGCGCGTTGCTGATTGCAGATCAGTCAGTTGGCGTGTCCGCCCAACCGTTTAGAAGCGTGTGACGCTACTTCATGGGGCGGATCACGTCGGTGCCCATGTAGGGGCGGAGAACTTCGGGAACGACGACGCTGCCGTCTTCCTGTTGGTAGTTCTCAATGATCGCGAGCCAGGTGCGGCCGACGGCCAAACCGCTGCCGTTCAGGGTATGAACGTAGTCGGCCTTGCCCTTGCCGGATTTCGCGCGGATGGAGGCGCGGCGGGCCTGGAAGCCTTCGAAATTGGAGCACGAAGAGATTTCTTTGTATTCGCTTTGCCCCGGCAGCCAGACTTCGATGTCGTAGGTCTTGGCGGTGCTGAAGCCCATGTCGCCGGTGCAGAGTGCTACGGTGCGATAGGGCAGGCCCAGACGTTCCAGGATGTCCTGGGCGTCGGCGGTCAGCTTGTCGAGTTCGGCGTAGCTGTCTTCGGGCTTTGAGAATTTCACCAGTTCGACCTTCTGGAACTGATGTTGGCGGATGATGCCACGCACGTCGCGACCGTAGGAGCCGGCTTCGCTGCGGAAGCACGGCGTGTAGGCACAGAACTTGATGGGCAGGGAATCGAGGTCGAGCGTTTCGTCGCGATACAGGTTGGTGACCGGAACTTCGGCGGTCGGGGCCAGCCAGTAGTCGGTGTTTTCGAGCTTGAACAGATCGGCGGCAAACTTCGGCAACTGGCCCGTGCCGTAGAGGCTTTGAGAGTTGATGACGAACGGCGGCAGGACTTCGGTGTAGCCGTGGTGCTGGGTGTGCACGTCGAGCATGAAGTTGATGAGCGCGCGTTCCAGCTTGGCACCGAGGCCCATGTAGACAGCGAAGCGGGCACCGGTAATCTTGGCGGCGCGTTCAAAATCGAGGATGCCGAGTTCGGGGCCGAGATCCCAATGGGACTTGGCTTTGAAGGAGAACTCCGGAATCTTGCCCCAAGTGCGCACGACCACGTTGTCGTCGGCGCTGCGGCCCTTCGGGACCGATTCGTGCGGGGTGTTCGGGATACCGGCCATCAACTCACGGAATTCGGCGTCGAGCGCATTGGCGCGGTCGTCGAGCTTTTTGAGGAGTTCGTCGAGTTCACGAACGCGCTGTTGCTTGTCGGCAGTGTCCTCACCGGCCTTTTTGAGCTTGCCGATCTCCATGGATTCGGCGTTCTTCTGGGCCTTGAGGGCTTCCGTTTCGGAAACCGCCTGGCGGCGCTCGGTGTCGAGCTTGCGGAAGGCCTCCAGGTCCATGGTGAAGCCGCGGT
Organism: Bryobacterales bacterium; assembly: GCA_947467395.1. Taxonomy (GTDB): domain Bacteria; phylum Acidobacteriota; class Terriglobia; order Bryobacterales; family Bryobacteraceae; genus Palsa-187. The sequence continues at coordinate 5,221 of CANIIC010000110.1, read as the reverse complement.
CCGCCAAGCGAGCGGCGACCGCGTCGAGATTGTTGCGGAAGTAGCTAAGTTCGTACATTGAAAAATCCGCTCCTTAAAGCGTTCGGCTCTGTGTCAGGACTTTCGCACTGGACACAGAGCCGGCTTGGATCAGTTTCGGGTAATGGTTAGCGTTCGTTGATCGCAACCCACTTCTGGCCGACTTCGGGTCCGAGGTATTCGGCGCGAGGACGGATGAGGCGGTTGTTTTCGTACTGTTCCATCACGTGTCCGGTCCAGCCCGACATGCGGCTGACGGCGAACACGGGGGTGAACAGATCGACCGGGATGCCCAGCGAGTAATACATGGAAGCCGAGAAGAAGTCGACGTTGGCGTTCAGGTTCTTCGTCTCCTTCATGTATTCCTGGATCTGGGTGGAAGCCTGATAGAGCTGTTCGTGGCCGGTGCGCTTGCTGAGGTCTTCGGCCATGCCCTTGAGGCTGATGGCGCGCGGATCCAGCGTGTGATATACGCGGTGGCCCATGCCCGGAACCTTCTGCTTGGTGGCCAGCATTTCCTTGACCATGACCATCGCGTTTTCCGGCGTGCCGGCTTTGAGCAACAGCTTGATGACGTCTTCGTTGGCGCCGCCGTGCAGCGGGCCACGGAGGGCGCCGATAGCAGACGTCACGGCCGAGTAGATGTCGCTGAGGGTCGCCGCAGTGACGCGGGCGGCAAAGGTGGAGGCGTTCAGTTCGTGTTCGGCGTGGAGGATGAGGGCGACGTCGAGGACGCGTTCCATGACATCGTCGGGCTTGGCGCCGTTCAGGGTGTAAAGGAAGTTGCCGGCGAAGCTGAGCGACGGATCGCCCTTCACCACTTCCTTGCCGTTGCGCATGCGGTCAAAGCTGGTGACGATGGTGGCGGTTTGCGCCATCAGGCGGATCGCCTTCTTGCGAGCTTCCGGGACGGTGACGTTGTTGGCGTCGGCGTCATCCAAGGCGAGCATGGAAACGGCGGTACGCAGGATGTGCATCGGCGCGCCCTTGGGGTTCGCCTTCAGGAACGCATCCACCTGAGCGGGCAGCTCACGATTGGCCACCAGTTGCGACTTCAGTTCCGCCAATTCGGCGGCGTTCGGCAAGCGGCCGTTCCACAGCAGAAAAATGGTTTCTTCGAACGTGGCGTTTTCCGCCAGCGTTTCAATCCGGAAGCCTTGGTAGCTTAGTAGTCCCGCATCCCCATCGATGAAACACAGCCGCGATTGTGTCGCGACCACCCCCTCAAGACCCGCACCTGTCGCCATAACTATGATGTTGCCCCTGTTCCTTTGGATTCGCGACACACCCGCAGCCGGAGTAAGTCGCTGGAAACTACTATTCTAGCATCGGCTCACGCAGCGCCGTGTTGAGGTTTTTCGCCTTCGATAATCCGAATGGCAGTGTTTGTGAGGGCTCCGGTGCGGGCTCCGGGCAGGATGCTGCCGGTCAGGTTGAGCGGGTCGGCGGGGCTGATTTCGACGTCGCTGGGGCTCTTTTCGGAGCGGCGGATGTGGCGCAAAAGGTCGAGGGCTTCGGGGCGGGCGAACTGTTCGCCGAGGAAGCCGGAGACGAAGCGACCGCCTCGGATTTCGCCTTTGGCTTCCATGCGGCGGTAGACCTGGAGGAGTTCGCGCCAGGGCGGGGAGAGTGTCTCGCGAGCCAAAAGATCCCGGAAGACGACGCCCCAGCGGGTGAGGAGTTGTTGGGCGAAGAACTCGAGTTCGGTGGCGGATTCGGCGCGATCGAGTAGCGCCCAGCGTCCGGCGGCGTGGCGGGGTCGCGAAGTGCGGGCGCGGCCGGTGCCGCTGCGGCGTTTCGGGTCGATCAACGCGCGCAGGTTCTCGAAGCCGTCACCGGTAACCAAGCCGGCGGCGACCAGTTCCCAGAGGCCGTCCTCGACTTGGCTGGCGAGGAGGCCGGTGTCGCGCAGCAGTTCGTTGAAGAAGCGCGCGCCTTTGGCCTGGAGCGCGGTCAGCAGGTCGCGCGCGGGGTGCGAGAGCGTCGGTAGGTGATTCGCGGGTGGCGGCAGCAGCTTGGATGAATCCTCGCGGAGGAAGATGGCCAAGGGCGCGACGCGGGTCGGGCGCACGCGGCGGCCGGTCGGGGTCTCGAGCGAGGGGTGGGGCGACAGGCGTCCCCACATGACTTCGCCGGCGAGGCACAGGGTGTCGAGCAGTTCGGGTTCGTAGTTGGCGATGCGGCGGGGCAGGATGGTTTCTTCCCATGCGGCGGCGGAGATTTCGTAGCCCTGCAACTGCTTCAGGACCTGCAGCAGGCCGTCGGGTCCGTGGAGGCGCGTACCGGGCTCGGTATGCTGCCAGCGGGTGAGGAAGCGCATGAAGTCGGCTGCGGAGACCGGTTCGATCTCTTTGCGTAGGCGGCCGAGGGTCAGGCGGTGGATGCGGGCGAGGACGCGTCGGTGGCAGAACTCTTTTTGCTCGCTCGCAAAGTGGCCTTGCAGGATGGGGCCTTCGGCTTCGAGTTGCGCGAGTCCAATGTCGACGGCTTCGAGGGTGAGTCCGAGGCGCGTGGCGAGGGCTTCCGAGGTGACCGGGCCGATGGAATCCATCCAGCCGCGCAGGATGGCGAGGACGGCGGCTTCATCGGGGATGGCTTCGGCGACGGGCAGGCGCTCGGTCGCGACCCAGCGGCCTTCCACGACGGAGGCTCGGCCGGTTTTCGCGAGTAAGTCGAAGTGGGGACGCCATTCGGGGACCGGTGGCAGGATGATCAGGGTGAGCAGTGCGTCGTGCAGTTCGTGCTCATCGCGCACGACGGGCCAGGATTCTTCGGCGACTTGGCGAATGGCTTCGGGGTCGAGCTTGCCGAGTTCCTTCGCGTCTTCGGTGGAGAGGGTTCGGCGCAACTGGACCGCGCGCGTGCGGCGTTCTTCGAGCGGGGCGTCGTCGAGGAACGAATACGGGTTCGAGTTCAGGATCTCGTGGCAGAAGGGGGATGGCTCGCGGGTGTCGACGGCGACGGTCTGCAAGGTGCCTTCGCCCATGCGATCGAGGATGTGGATGAGCCCATCGATGTCCATCGCTTCGTGCAAGCAGTTGGAGATGGTTTCATCCACCAGAGGGTGCTTGGGGATGCGGATCTCGCCGGTCAGGTTTTCGGCGCAGGCGACTTGGTCGGGAAAGACGCTAGCGAGTAGATCGTCGGCGCGCATGCGTTGGATCGGTGGAGGGACCTTGCGGCCGCCGCTGAAGCGCGGGACAGCGAGTGCTCGCGAGGCGTTCCATTTCCAGCGGGCCGCGAACATCGGGGAGGCAAGCAGGGCTTGCGTGAGTACGTGCTCGACGGTTGAGGGGTTGAGGAAGCTGAAGACGACGTCGAGCGGGAAGGAGTGCTGATCGCTGAGCGAGAGCACGAGTCCGTTGTCGGTGGCGGCGGCTTGCAGTTCGAAATTGAAGGTCCAGCAGAAGCGCTTGCGCAGGGCGAGTCCCCAGGCTTTGTTGATGCGCGAGCCGAAGGGCGAGTGGATCACGAGCTGCATGCCGCCGCCTTCGTCAAAGAAGCGTTCGGCGACGATGCAGTCTTGGGTCGGGATGACTCCGAGAGCGGCTTTCCCGGCACGGACGTAGAGTTGGACTTGTTCGGCTCCGGAGCTGCTGAGGCCGCAGTCGCGTTCCAGCATGGCGAGTGCGTTGGGTGTTTCGGCGACATCGTGGCGGAGTTGCGAGACTTCGGCGGACAGTTCCTTGGTGCGGCCGGGGGCTTCGCCGAGCCAGAAGGGGATGGAGGGCGCGGCTCCGTGGGCGTTTTCGACGCGTACGCGACCGGGCTCGATGCGGCGGATCTTCCATGACGTGCTGCCGAGCAGGATGATGTCGCCGGCCATGCTCTCGATGGCGTAGTCTTCGTCGAGCGAGCCGATGACGGCGCCTTCGGGTTCGGCGATGACTTGATACTGTGCGGTGTCGGGAATCGCACCACCGCTGGTGATCGCGGCAAGGCGGGCGTTGCGGCGACCGCGGACTTTGCCGTTGACCTGATCGCGATGCAGGTACGCGCTGCTGCGGCCGCGTGAGGTCGAGATGCCTTCGGACAACATCTCGATCACGGCTTCGAAGTCAGAGCGGGGAAGGTCGCGATACGGGGCGGCTCGGCGGACGAGGGCGTAGAGATCGTCTTCGCTCCATTCTTCGGCGGCACAGGCGGCCACGATCTGCTGGGCCAGGATGTCGAGCGGCGCGGGCGGGATCTCCAGGCGGTCCAGTTCGCCTCTCCGGATAGCGCGCACGAGTGCGGCGCACTCGACTAGCTCGTCGCGCGTGGTGGGGAAGAAGTGCGCCTTCGGCAGCGCGCCGACCCAGTGGCCCGCGCGACCGGCTCGCTGCAGGGCGACTGCGATCGAGCGAGTGGAGCCAATCTGGCAGACCAGGTCGATGGTGCCGATGTCGATGCCTAGTTCCAGCGATGCTGTGGCAACGACGGCCTTCAGTTCGCCGTTCTTTAGGCGTTGTTCGGCATCGAGGCGCAGGGCTCGCGAGAGGCTGCCGTGATGCGGCAGGACAGCGTTCTGGCCGAGCCGTTCTTCCAAGTTGTGCGCGACACGCTCGGCCAGCTTACGCGTGTTCACGAACACCAGCGTCGTGCGATGCTGCTGGGTCAGGGCCGCGATGCGGTCGTAGAGTTCGGTCCACTGTTCATTGGTGGCAACCGCGCCCAGATTCTCGTGATGCGGGACTTCGACCGCGAGATCCATGGCGCGGCGATGCCCGACCTGGACAATGCCGGCGTTCTCACTCAAGTAGCGCGCGACGGCTTTGATCGGGCTGACCGTGGCGGAGAGCCCGATCTTCTGCACGGGCTGTTCTACCAGAGCATCCAGGCGGGCGATGGAGAGTGCCAAATGTGACCCGCGCTTGTCATCAGCAACGGCGTGGATTTCGTCGACGATCACCGTGCGAACGTGGCGAAGCATCTTGCGGCCGCCCTCGGAGGTCAGCAGGATGAACAGCGATTCCGGCGTTGTGACGAGGATGTGCGGGGCACGCTTGCCCATCTGCGTCCGCTCATGTGCCGGCGTATCGCCCGTGCGCACAGCAGTCCGGATGGGCGCGAGATCGACGCCTTGGGCGCGGGCGACCTCCGCAACGCCCGCGAGTGGGATGTCGAGGTTCTTGTGAACGTCGTTGCTGAGCGCCTTCAGCGGCGAGACGTACAACACCTGTGTGCGATCCGGCAGGTCGCCTCTTCGTGCCTGCCGAACCAG
>CANIIC010000109.1 GCA_947467395.1 Bryobacterales bacterium | reverse complement strand
GATTCTCGCTACGGTATCACGGTCGTTTCCGCCGCGCCATACAGGATGCCGTTGAACAATAATCGAAACGTTCCATGAGGCTGTGCCCGGAACGCCACCTCCGGACCGTACAGGATGACCTTGCCTTCGCCCACCGAAGCCTCGGCCACCGCCGTTCCACCAGCGAGCTTGTCCTGTTGCCATGCCCAACCGCTCGCCAGACTATTCGGTCCATACGAAGCGACGGAGTGCGTGACCCCCTCGCTCACCCGGAACACGGGACTGTTATCGAAGAACACCACCGCTTCCTTCGGCATTCCATGGGCCAGCGGATGCGATGTGTCGATGTTGACCTTCATCAGCGAGCCCGGAATATAGAACTCCTCCCGCTTCAGTGCTTGCTCAGTCCCGTCCGCCGTTCGCGTCACTAAATGATCCGTAACGGCGACCCCCAACAAACTCGCGAGTTTTGTGGCGGACCCGATCGTCAGAACCGCGCCTCCCGCCTGGACGAACGCCTTCAGTTGCGGCAGTGTCTGGTCTGTCGTCACCCGCCCGATCATGCCGCGATACTCCGCAGGCACGGTCTCCGGCCGGATGGCGCGGCCGTTGGGTCGCTCCTGATACGCACCATCGGGAAACAGGAGGACGTCGAACTTGCCGCGCAGATTCCCGCTGTCCAACGTTTGTGGATACACCACCTCGAACGGAAACTCGAACTGCTCCAATAACCACCGCGTCCATCCCGAAGCGATCAACCCGCCGTACTGGTCGTACAGCCCAATTTTCAGCGGCTTCAACTTGCGTGCCGCACCCGACGGCAGTCGATCCACAGCGCGCGCCGCGACGCCTAATTCGGCCGCTGCATTTGTGACCACCTCACGAGAAGCATCGTTTGCCGCCGTGCAGAAATCGCCAGTCGACTGCATCCACGACACCTCACGGCCCGCCTTTAGTAATCGATTCACGACGATGAACGCATCATTCGTCTCATGCCCCACGCAGTAGCCGGCGGCATTCGGCGAGCCCGAAATCAGCGCCGGCTGTGGGCTCACCATCCCCAGCACTCGTTTGAACGGCCCATCGAAGCCGTCCATGATGCGGTCATACTGAATCCCCATCTGCATGGCCAGCGTCCAACCCGTGATGTCATAGGGCGGAGTCGGCGGCGCGCCGGGATACCGAAAATCATCCGGGTGATCCTGTGGCTCGAACATGTCCAGCACATGCGGCCGGAACGCCTGCGCCGTCTTCACCACGAACGATCCTGAGGGGTACGTCTTGCCCGCCACCCGAAACTCCGATGTCGCGCGCAAGACACTCACTCCGTTCTTCAGCAGCGCGTTCACAAACTTGATCGCCGTCGGGAAATCCGTCTGCTTCGACGAAATTACATACCCTCGCGGATCGCGCATCTTTGGATCGTGTAGCACCGAGTCGTAGAACTCCGCCGGGACCCGAGGCGTCGATCCGTTGGCGATGGCGGCCTTCAACGCCGCGATGCGCTTGGGCGTAATGGTCCACGAATCTTTGTTGCCCCGCTCAATCGAGTTCAATCCCATCCGGTAAATGTTCATCAGCAGCGTCTCTCGATTGCGTGACGCATAATCGAGCACCGCACGGTTTTGCTCAATCTCGTAATCGATCGACTGCCGGTAGTGCCACTTCCCGGGTGCAACAGGCATGGGCAAGTCGCCCGTAGGCAGCTGCCGGTCCGGGACTAACGTGATGTCCATCGGTGTTGGATTCCCGATGATCTCCGTCAGCAACCCGATCGAATTGTGAAAATACGCGACCGTCCGGAGGCCGCCGTTCCACCATGTCGAATACGTAGCGCCGCTGCGCATCGTAGATCCCGGCTTGCCTTCCGCCACCAACCTAGAATGCATAGCTGTCCCCACTGCCTCAATCCCCAACGGGATCAGCGGATCCAGGTTGTAATTGAATGGATCGCGAAACGGAGGAATAAACACCACCGCCCCATTCGGTCCGGTCTGGTGATGGTTGTAAACAATCTGGGGAAACCACTCGATGAACATCTGCCGGTTCATGTTTGTCGTTTCCGGCATGCTCGAAAGAAAGAAGTCGCGATTATCGTCGTGACCGATGTACTTGTGATACAAGCGGGGCAATGCCGCCGTGCTGCGCTTCAGTGGATCGGGCTCGCGCATGTACCAGTTGGCGACCAACTCTTGTCCATCCGGATTCGCGGGCACATACAGCTGAATCACATCGTCCAGTAATCGCATCGTTTCATCGTCGGTGCGGCTTACCATCTGATACACCTGCTCAATCAACTGTTGCGAGCCTACTGTCTCATCGGCGTGCAGCCCGCCGTCGATCCACACTACGGCTTTGCCTGTGCGAGCCAGAGCCCTGGCCTCTTCTGTTGTGAGATTCTCGGCGTGAGCCAGCCGTTCCGCGATGCTCTTGTATAAATCGAGACGAGCCAGATTCGCCGGTGAGCTGACAATCGCCATCAACTGGCGACGCCCTTCTGCCGTCGGCCCGATGTCTATCAGGACCATGCGATCGGACTGCGTATCAAGACGTTTCCAGTAGGACTCCATCTGGGAGTAATTCACGACTACATAGTCGTCGCCGATGTTAAAGCCGAAGGCCTCGCGAGGCGTAGTGACGGGCAGAACGTTCTGCCCGTTGGCGAACCCCGCAAGCAGGCAGGCCGCCACAAAGGTGGTGGCTGCCCGCAAAAAGTTGATTTGCGGCGATCCCATGCCCTTGATTGTATCCACTGGTCTGTATCCAGTGGTTGCCCGGTCCTTTCGGATGCTATGCTGCCAGCATGGCAGAGGCAAAAACGCGCGGCCCTCTCTACTGGGTCATCCTCGGCATCGTTGCCCTTCTCGGGATTCTCGTTGTGGTGATTGTCGGCATCGGTTATTACGGCAATCAGAACAGCCCCTTGAACGTCGTCAGCACCTCGAACCCCGCATACGCGGCTCTGAAGTTGCTCACAGCGTCCAATCCGGATCTGGAAATTATCCGCGAAGAGCCTGAGAAAATGCAGATCCTGGTCCGCGACAAGAAGACGGGTGAATATTTCCTGAATCGCGCCGACGAGGCCACGAAGTCGATCATGCGCATCCCTGTCCCCGCTGACCAGGTGAAGTAGCGCGTGCTCTCCCGGCGACTCGACTGGCATCAGTCCACCAATCGACTTTCACTGTTGCTTGCCGAAAAGCGAGCCGCTGGAATTGCGATCTTCGATCTCACCGAGTCAAATCCGACGCGCGCCGCACTGCCGTACCCGTCGGGCATGCTCGCGCCGCTCGCCGATCCTCGAGCGCTCGCCTATGATCCCGATCCGCGGGGCCTCCTGAGCGCACGCAGCGCTGTGTCCAACTACTACCGCAGCCTCGGTGTCGAGATTCCCGAAGGACGCATCCTGTTGACGGCGTCTACCAGCGAAGCATACTCATTCCTGTTCAAACTCCTGGCCAACCCCGGCGACGAGATCCTCTCCCCGCGCCCCTCGTACCCACTGTTCGAGTTCCTCGCCGGCCTCAGTTCCGTCACCATCCGTCAATACCCGCTGCGCTATGACGGCAGCTGGCATATCGATTTCTCAGCCCTCCAACAACTCATCACCCCGCGCACCCGAGCCATCGTGCTCGTCAATCCCAACAACCCCACTGGGTCGTTCCTCAAACGCGACGAACTTGATCAACTCGAAGCGCTCGCGCTCCAACACAACCTCGCGATCATCTCCGACGAAGTCTTCTGCGACTACGGCCTGTCGCCCTCCGATCACCGCGTCACCACGCTCGCCGGCGATCGTTGCGCCCTCACGTTTTCAATGAGTGGCCTCTCGAAAGTCGTCGGGTTGCCACAATTGAAGCTCGGTTGGATCGTCGCCAGCGGTCCGCGTTACGCTGAAGCGCTCGAAGCACTGGAACTTGTCGCGGACACGTATCTCTCAGTAGCTACACCCGTGCAAGTCGCGCTCTCCAGTTTGCTCGAATCCGGCGCTGCCATCCGCCAAGCCATCGCCGAACGCACCGCCGCGAATCTGGAGCACCTCGGCGCGATACTCGCTGGTTCCGCCGGCAATGTCCTAAATGTCGAAGGTGGCTGGTACGGGGTCATCCAGGTTCCCCGCACCCGCACGGAAGAGGAATGGGTCCTCGACCTCCTTCGTGATTGCGACGTGCAGGTCCAGCCCGGCTTCTATTTTGACTTCGAAACCGAAGCGTACCTTGTCGTCAGCCTGCTCACTCCCCCCGCAATTTTCGCCGAAGGTCTGCGCCGCCTCCGCGCGTTCCTTTAAAATCGCTCTATGAAGCGAGCAGTGGCGATCACGTTGGCGTGTGTCTTGGCCGCGCCTGTTGGACACCTCGCGGGGCAAAGCCGGCCACCGCTCTCGATTGACTTAATCATGCAGGGCTCGCAATTCTACGGCTATGCGCCGCAGGATGTGCGCTGGTCTGGTGACGGCCAACGCATCTACTTCGGCTGGAAACAAACCACGCAAACGCAGGATCAGCCCTTTGATACCTGGGTGCTCCCGCGCACTTCGGGCAACGCGCGCAAGCTCACCGATGACGAAGCGAAACTCGCGCCGCCTACCTCCGGCGACACCACGCGCGATCGCAAGAAGACCGTCTTCGTGCAAGCTGGAGATATCTTCCTTTACGACTTCTCCACCGACAAAGCCACCCAACTCACCAAGACCGCCGAAGCCGAACGCAACCCGCACTTCACGCAGGACGAACAACGCATCGCGTTCACGCGCGGCGGCAACTTGTTCGTGATGCCGCTGACATCCGGCCCCATCGAACAACTGACTGAGATCCAGCTCGCTTCCGCTGCGCGTCCTGAGCCGAAACCTGCCGATCCCAAAACCAGCCAGGGCACGCTCCAGATCCAAGAACGCAATCTGCTCAATGCCGTTCGCGATCGCGCTACCCGTCGCGAAGCCGACGAGGCCAAGCAGCGCGCCGAGCATCCCCGCAAGACCTTCACCCTCGAAGAACGCCAGAGCGTACTCCGCTTGGAACTCTGCCCCAACGAAAAGTGCGTGATCGCGCTGGTCGAAGACGGAGCCAAAGGCGACAAGGGCGACGACGTTCCCAACTACGTCACCGAATCCAGCTACACGGAAGCGATCAAGGGCCGCAATAACGTCGGCGACGCGCAGGAGAACAACCGCGTCCTGATCCTCGATGTCGAAACCGGAGCGGGGAACTGGGTCGACCTCGGCCTCGGCGACCGCTCCGTGTGGCAGTACGCGCCGCTGTTCAACGAACAAGGCACCCGCGCCGTCATGCTCGCGCGCGCCAATGGCAACAAAGACCGCTGGATTCTGTCCCTCGACCTCGAGACGGCGAAAGCCGTGACCATATTCACCGATCACGACGATGCCTGGATCGATGGCCCCGGCTACGAAACCCTCGGCTGGTTGAAGAACGGCACCGACGTGTACTTCGTCAGCGAGCGCGACGGCTTCGCGCATCTCTACACCGTGCCCGCCGCCGGCGGCTCCATTCTGCAACTCACGTCCGGAAAGTTCGAAGTCGAGCAGGTGAGCGTCTCGAACGATGGCTCCAAGTTCTACCTCACCACCAGCGAGGGCGGTCCGGCCGAGCGTCACTTCTACTCCCAACCCGTCACCGGAGGCCCGCGTACGCGCATCACCACGCAGCCCGGCAAGCATGAGGTCACACTCTCGCGCGATGAAGCCTACCTCGCCGACGTCCATTCCTACGTGAACCGCCCGCCCGAACTCTACACCGGCGACAATCGCCCCGGCGCACCCGAAACCTCGCGAACCGATTCCACTTCAGCTGAGTTCAAGCAATACAGCTGGCTCGACGCGCCCATCGTCCAAGTCCCCGCGCGCGATGGAGCCATGATCCCCGCGCGTCTGTTCAAGCCCGCGAACGCCCGCCCCGGCGGGCCCGCGGTGATCTTCGTTCACGGCGCAGGCTACCTGCAGAACGTCCACAAATACTGGTCTCCGAACTACCCGCGCGAGTTCCTGTTCCATCACTACCTCATGGAACACGGCTACACCGTCCTCGACCTCGATTACCGAGCCTCCGCCGGCTACGGCCGCGATTGGCGCACCGCCATCTATCGCCACATGGGCGGCAAGGATCTCGATGACAACGTCGATGGAGCCAAGTATCTCGTGAGCCAGCACGGCATCGATCCCAAACGCATCGGCATTTACGGAGGCAGCTACGGCGGCTTCATCACGCTGATGGCGATGTTCACCACCCCCGACGTCTTCGCCGCAGGAGCCGCCCTGCGCCCCGTCACCGATTGGTCCCACTACAACCACGGCTACACATCCAACATCCTGAACACACCCCAAGCCGATGACGAGGCCTTCAAACAATCCTCACCCATCTTCTTCGCCGAGGGACTCAAAGGAGCCTTGCTGATGCTCCACGGCATGGTCGATACCAACGTCTTCTTCCAGGACACCGTGCGACTCACGCAGCGCCTGATCGAACTGCGCAAAGAGAACTGGTCCGTGCAGTTCTACCCCGTCGAAGACCATGGATTCGTCCGCCCGGAAAGTTGGGCCGACGAATACAAGCGCATCTTCAAACTGTTTGAGGAGAACTTGAAGAAGCCCTAGGGCCTACTTGCTAACGACAGCCGACCTGGCTGCGCAATCGCTTAGTGAGCCGCTGGCGAAACTCCAAGTTTCCGCGCTGCGCGAGATAGTGCTCCCGCTGAGAGGGTAGCTGTGGAGCGGGCACCCAGAATGCACGACCGTGTTCCAATCGGTTCAACGCATTCAACGCAAGAAACCGAACAAAGGAGTCTCGATCTTCAAGTAAGTCAAAGATCGCCTCGATCGCTCGTCCATCTCCCAGTAATTCGATGTCATGAAAGTGCGCCTGCTTCAGCGTGGCATTGCCACCCTCTACCATCCGGCGAATCGATTCGTAAAACCGCTCATCCTTGGCAAGTTGCCACAACGACCCAGCGATCGTGAGCCGTCGGCTCTCATCGGATTCCTTGTCGTACATCTCTTGCAGCACCGGCACGGCCGAAACATCCCCAAGAAGCGCGACCCCTTCCACAAAACGCGTCTGACTCTTGTCCAAATTCCGACGCAGAAGTTGACGCGCCAAATCTAGTTCGCCAGGCGCAAACTCCTTCACGTAACTTAAATCCCACTCCCCTCGATAGCCCTCCGTCTTTGCGATAAACCACTTCGCGAGAAACTGCTCGAAGGCAGCGGAGCGCGGGGATGGCAGATCCTTCAACTGGATCCCATAATCTTCTAACGCCATGAGATCCCCTACACCCGACTTCCCCCCGAGCACAGCAGCACTTCCCCTGTCACGTAATCCGACAGCGGCGAACAGAAGAACACCACCGGTCCCGCCGCCTCCTCCGCCGACCCGAACCGCCCCAACGGATTCGCCGCCGCCAGCGTATCCCGCACCGCCGGCTGCACCCCCACCCGAATCTTGCGGCCCTTCACATCGATCTCCGCACCCTCCGCCCCCAACTCCTGCGTCAGCCGAGTCTCAATGAACCCGAATCCCACCGCATTCACGTTCACGTTGTACCGGCCCCACTCCTTCGCCATCACCTTCGTCAGCCCGATAATCCCCGCCTTGCCCGACCCATACCCCGCCTGCCCCGCCATCCCATCCGTCCCCGAAATCGACGTGATGTTCACCACCTTGCGCATCACCCGCCGACCCTCCGCCGTCTCCGCCTTCGCCCGTCCGCGAATCGTCTCCGATGCCGCCCGCAACACCCGGAACGGCGCGACCACGTGTACGTCGAGCATCGCCTGAAACTGCTCATCCGTCGTCTTCTGGATCACGTTGTCCCACGTGTACCCGGCATTGTTCACGATGATGTCGAGCCCGCCGAATCCATCCACGGCCGCCTTCACCAACTTCTCCGGCAACGCGGCGTCGGTAATGTCGCCTGGCAGCGCCTTCACCTGGCCCCCCGCCGCATCGATCAGCGAGCCCGTCTCCAGCAACACATCCCGATCCAGGTCCGTAATCAGCACCGCAGCCCCCGCCGCAGCCAACTGCCGAGCCACCGCCCGCCCAATACCCCGTCCCGCCCCCGTGATCAACGCCGTCTTGCCTTTGAGATCGAACATGACCCTGATTGTAGTCACTCCGGCCACGCCCGTGGTACACTTGTTCAAGAGTTGTTCTGCGATTCAGCAGAGCAATGCCCACCAAAATGGGCCTGTGGCGCAGTTGGGAGCGCGCTTCCATGGCATGGAAGAGGTCAAGGGTTCGAATCCCTTCAGGTCCACCAAAACCCTCAAAACAGCACGTCCTGGCGTTTCCCCGTCCGCTTGCTTCCTGATACAATCCCGTCGGCGGCAACACCCGCAGCCTTCGAATCACCAGCAGACTCGATATGAAACGACTCTTCTTCAGCACCCTAACCGCTGCATTCCTGCTCGTCAGCACAGCCTTCGCGCAGGTCTCTCCAACAGTAGCCGGGGAACTCTACGCCGAGCCGCCCACCTTGATCTCCTTGGGATTCGAGTGGTCCATCCAGGGCGACGCCAATCGCAATGCGACCGCTTCCGTGTCTTACCGCAAGGTCGGAACCTCGGAATGGACGCCCGGACCCGCGCTCCTCCGCATCGGAGGCGAACGCCTCAATGACGGTCCGATTCAATACACCACCCCGCATATGTTCAGCGGCAGCATCTTCGAACTCGAACCCGGTACCCGCTACGAGTGCCGGTTTGTGTTGACCGATCCCGATGGAGCCACGGGACAAACCGACCGAACCGTCACCGTCGCCACCCGCGCCGAGCCCATGCCCGCACAAGGCGGCAAAGTCTATCACGTGTATCCTCCCGGCTATCAAGGCAAGCGCGAACAACCCGCCTTCAACGGCCTCCTCGCCGCCTACTTCACCGGCTCCTCGCATTCCGACAACTTCAACACGTTCCCCGCACGAGTCCAGCCCGGCGACACGATTCTGGTCCATGCCGGCCTGTATAAAGACGATCGCCGCCGCTACGGAGGCGGGCAGGGGACCGTCACCACCGGCACCTACTTTCTCACGCAGAGCGGCACCGCCGAGCGGCCGATCGCGATCAAAGCCGCGGGCGATGGCGACGTGATCTTCGATGGCGATGGCTGCTACAACCTCTTCAACGTGATGGCCGCCAACTACAACTACTTCGAAGGGCTCACGATCCGCAATACAGAGCTGGCCTTCGAAGGCGGCTTGAAGAACATCGTTGGCTCCGTGGGCCTCACGGTAAAACACAGCCGCTTTGAGAACATCGGCATCGGCGTTCATACCGATTGGTCCGGCTCCAAGGATTACTACATCGCCGACAACGTCTTCGTCGGCAAGAATGATCCCACGCAACTGATGGGCTGGATCGGAACCACCTGGCAGCAATACATCGCGAAGGGTGCCCCGCCGCTGCTCTCCGAATTCGCCGTAAAGGTCTACGGCTCAGGGCACGTCGTCGCCTACAACCGAGTTTCCGGCTTCCACGATGGCATCGACGTCGCGACCTATGGGAATCCCGATGGCTCCCCCAAACCCATCCGCGAACGCATGCCCGTTTCCATCGACTTCTACGGCAATGACATCTCCAACGTCGACGACAATTGCCTGGAGGCCGACGGCGGAGCACACAACATCCGTATTTTCCGCAACCGCTGTTTCAACATGGCCCATCGAGCCCTCAGCGTCCAGCCCGTGTTCGGCGGTCCGGTGTACTTCATGCGCAACATCGTGTATCACGCACCCGAAGGCGGAGCCGTGAAGTTTACCTCCTCCTCTGCGGGCGTGTTGATCTACCACAACACCTTCATCGCGCCCGTCCATCCCATGCTGCTGGCGGTTTCGAATCAGCAGTACCGCAACAACCTCATCCTGGGCCAGGCCGAAACACCGGAGCTGTTCTCCGTCGAAACGAACACCAATTACTCCAGTTCGGACTACAACGGCTTCCGCCCCAACAGCGGCGCCGAGTTCTCGTTCGGCTGGAGCTCCCCTCGCACCGGAGTCCTGGCAAATTTCCCCGGCGAAGCAGCAGCTCTCGGCTCACGCGAGCAAGGCACGCTCGAAACCAACGCGCGTGACAATCGCCGCTATAAGACGCTCGCCGAATATCAGGCCGGCTCCGGACAAGATCGGCACAGCGTCCTGGTCGACTATGACGTCTTTGAGAAAGTGACCGCGCCCGGCAAAGACCCGCGCATTCTCTATAACCCGGCGGATTTCAATTTCTCCCTCCGCCCCGGTTCCGCCGCCATCGATGCCGGCGTATCGCTGCCAGGAATCAACGATCGCTACACAGGACGAGCCCCCGACCTGGGAGCCTACGAGTCCGGCCAACCCGTGCCGCACTACGGACCACGCTAAAGTATGCCGCTGACTTCCACAAAGACGCCGTTATTCCTCCTGCTGCTGACCGCGTTCGTCTGCTCCAGGACCTGGTTCGTCTTCATCGACGATCCCGAAGGCCCCAATCTCCTGATCGTCACCGTCCTGGCCCTGATCCTCTTCGGCGCATCCTACCTGGCCTGGAAATTCATCCCCGCCACCACCGCGAGCACGAAACTCCTCCTAGCCATCTGCGCCCAACTCGCCATTGTCATCGGACTCTATCCGATCGCGTAAAACTTTGCATGGAACGTGCTGAACTAGAGTGGTTGGCAGAAGATCAAGTCGATATATACGACGCTTCGGGAAAGGTGCTGTATTTCAGCCTGCGTAGCTTCGTCGAAAAGATCGCGTGGGGAAGCGTTTGCTTCATCTGTGGCGCACAGCCCGGCACCGTTACTTTCAATGACGAGCATGTCATTCCCGATTGGATACTATCCCGCCACAAGCTGCACGGGCGTCTCATTACACTCCCAAACCTTGCAGACCTCAAGTACGGACAGTACACCGTACCGTGTTGCCAACAGTGCAACTCGCTAATGTCCGAAACGTTTGAGAAACCGATCAGCGATCTCGTCAGACAGGGCTACAAAGCAGTAATCAATTATCTCCAAGAAGAGAGTCCGTGGCTAATTTTTCAATGGCTCAGCCTGATCTACCTCAAAACTCATTTGAAAGATCGACACCTGCGCTTCCATCTTGACCGCCGGAAAGGCGATGAAACGATCGCAACAATTTACGATTGGAAAGAACTCCACCACATTCACTGCATCGCCCGGAGCTTCTACACCGGGGCTACACTTCGGCCTGAGGTGCTAGGAACACTCTTCGTATGGCCGAGTCGGTCGCTCAGGAGCGAGGAAACATTCGACTACGGTGACTCTCATCATGGAAGAACCGTCCTCCTGCGACTAGGAGACATTGCTTTCATCGCGGTACTGAACGATTCAAATGCCGTAGCAAGTAACTTCAGTGAGTCACTCAACAGGCTTGCCGGGCCGTTGTCATCTCTGCAACTGCGAGAACTCATGACCAGGATGGCGATAGCGAACATCCACCTGGCCAAAAGGCCGACGTACCGCTCGGACTTCGAAGACGTATATGCGAACCCAGAGCTGCCCAATGAACTCCAATCAAAGGGAGCATACACCATTTCCGCAATCTTGCCCGAAGCTCCTGTCCTCGAAAAACTTAACGAGCAGATGCTCGGAGAGATGCTCCTGTTCAACTTGGAGGGCCTTATAAGGAGCCTCATGCCAGAACAAGACCAGGAACGATTGCTTGCCGCACTGGCCCGCGGGAACATCTCATTCATCTTCGACGACGAAGGGAACTTCCTCATCAACCCTAAGCCTGTTCCAGAGGAATCTGTTCCCGCCGTCTCCTTCCGATTTCGAGACGTGAGTCCCTCCAAAGAGGGGTTACCTTGATCTCTAAGGGTGTCAATTCCGGTCCACCAGTCCCCAACCTCCCCCCGAGCATCCTGCTACAATCCCAACTGCCCTCAAGGAGACCACCATGCACCGCCCCATCCTAACCACCGCCGCCACGTTAGCCCTCATCACCCTCGCACTAACCCAACTCCCCGCCCAAGACCAGGCCAAAGCCGGCAAAGGCAAAGGCGGCCCTCCGGCCAACCCCGCCACTGCGGCGGACGTCGCCGATATGGCCAAGCTCGCCCAACTCCCCGCGTACACTCCGACCTCCGGCGACGGCGACTTCTCCATCGGGCCCGAATACACGCCCGCGCCCGAGGAAACCCTCAAGGTCGGCACCCCTCACGGCAAGGTCGTCGAGTTCTACATGCCCTCGAAGGACAGCAAGATCTACCCCGGCACCCCCGCGCCCTTCGATCGCCTCGTCTCCGTCTACATCCCCGCGCAATACGTCCCCGGCACGCCCGCGCCCTTCATCTTCTCGGCCGACTCCTACGGCCTGCAGAACCGCCAGCTCGCGAACATCCTCGACAACATGATCGCCGCCCGCCGTCTACCCGCGATGGTCGCCATCATGGTCGCCAACGGGGGAGCCGAACGGAGCCTCGAATACGACACCGTCACCGCGACCTTCGCCGACTTCGTCGAAACTGAAGTACTCCCGCGCGTCGAGAAGGAAACCGGCGTCAAGCTGACCAAGGATCCCGACGCCCGCATGACCTACGGCGGTAGTTCCGGAGCCGCGATGGCGATGACGATGGCCTGGTTCAAGCCCGAGCTCTACCACCGCATTCTGTCCTACTCCGGCACCTTCGTCGACCTGCAGCGCGGCCCGCAAGCTCCGCACGGGGCGTGGGAATATCACGAAAATTTCTTCGCCAACAATCCGGTTCGCCCCTACCGTATCTGGATGCACGTCTCGGAAAACGACCTCGGCGTGACCTCCGCCTCAGCCGACCGCCGCAACTGGGTGATCGCCAACCAGCGCCTCGCGGGCGTGCTCAAGGCCAAGGGCTATCACTACCAGTTCGTCTACGGGAAGAACGCGGGCCACGTGGATTCCAAGGTGATCCGCCAGACCCTGCCGCAAGCGCTCGAATACGTTTGGCAAGGGTACAAGCCCGGAAAGTAGCTGCTTGTCTGCACACCCGAGTCCGGCCTTAGGCAGGAGCCTCCCCTTCACTCTGGGACTCCTCGCCTCCACCACGCTCGCCGGCCTAGCTGTCCGCTATGCGCCTCTTGGCCTTCCGCCATTCGTGGTGAAATACGGAGCCTCGATGCTGTGGGCGCTCCTCATCTACTGGATCGTCTCCGCTCTGCTCCCGGCCCGCATCCTCACCGCGGCCCTGCTCGCCGCGTCCATTGCTACCACCGTCGAGTTCTTCAAGCTCGTCCAATCGCCCGCGCTCGACGCCTTCCGACAGACTCTCTCCGGCGCACTGTTGCTAGGCCGCTTCTTCTCCGTCGAGGCGATCCTCGCCTACTGGCTCGCGATCACCTTGGGAGCCTTTGCAGACCGATTCCTCTGTTCGCGCAGGGCCGCCGACGCTCCGCCACGAATGTAGCGGAGTGTCGGATGCGAGTCTGGCAATTGAAGAACGTCTAGTGGCGAAGCTGCGTGGCGAATTCGTCCGTCTCGTACACTTCGCAGTTGGCGCGTTCCGGAATGATTCCGTCGCCGGTGGCGGGCCGCAGGATTCGCGTCGGCACCACCCACGGCTCGATGAACGACTCCGGATCTTCCACCGTGATGTCGTAGCGAAGCTCATTTCCAACGCGCGTGAACTTCTCCACGATGTGCATGTCGGAGGAATGGAACAGGCCGCCGCGACCCAACCACGTCGTATCCACGAAGGACGTGGAATCAATCACGAGCGTATCGCCTTCCCACTTTCCGATGCTGTAGCCGTAGT
>CANIIC010000108.1 GCA_947467395.1 Bryobacterales bacterium | reverse complement strand
CCGTCATCAGGCCACGGCTGGACCGAGCATGACAACGAAGTGTGGGGCGCGATGCAGCGCGAACGGGATGCAGGACGCGCACTTGTATTGGGCGTAAGCAATGTCAGTTTGCGGCACTTGCATCAGATGCCGGAGAAACCGGCCTATGTGCAGAACCGCTGTTTCGCGCGCGTGGGCTGGGATCGCGACGTGCGCACGTATTGCCGCGAGCACGGGATCGTGTATCAGGGCTTCTCGCTACTGACCGCGAATCCGGAGGTGTTCCGCCATCCGGTGATGCACCAGATCGCTGCGCGAGAAAATGCGACGCTGGCGCAGGTCGTGTTTCGATTCGCGCTCGGAGTCGGGATGCTGCCATTGACCGGCACCACGGACCCCGCACACATGCAAGAAGATCTGGCGAGCTCTGCCATTCACCTGAGTGAAGCAGAGATCGCGCAGATCGAGTCGCTAGTCGCTTGATTCCAGTTCGGCCAAGCCGCGCTTCAGCAGTTCGTCTTCGTAGGCGCGCACCATACGCTCGGCACGATCACGCAAGCCAGCGACCAGATCATCGGCTTCCAGCTCCATCAGCTCATCGTCGCTGAGCGTTTCGAAGTGACCTCTCCACTCGGCTTCCATGTCTTCGTTGAGCAGGTGCAGATCCAGCAGGCTGGACGCGCGCAGGTGCTGGCTGGTGGGCACCAGCAGCTCCCCTTCCAGATACGCCTGACGATTCGGACGCTCCACTTCCTTGATCACTGCGTGACACGGCACGCCGGCATCTTCCAGGATCCCGACGGCGTCATCCAGCTTGGCCGCCGAATCATCGCCAGGCGTCATTTGCAGGGCGAACACACAGATGCCTTCTTCCAACCACTCAGGAGCGTTACTCATTCCGTCACCTCACCGAACTTCTTCTTCGTCACTGAGCGCACACGCAAGCGCGCCCTTCGCCGTTGAGTGTAGCGGATTCTGAGCCACGCGTACTTCGGAAACGCGGAACGGAAAGTCGCGTTCGCCCAGCATCTGTTCGAAACGCTCGCGGAAGCCGTGCGGCATCGCGGTGCCTCCGCTGAGAATGATCGGGATGGGACGGTTGAAGCGCGGCAGACTCCCGGCGCGCTCGAACGCTTCCTTGAGAGATTTCACCAGCGTCTGGATCATGTCGTCGTAGTACACGCCGATCACCTGATGCACCCGATCCTTGAAGTAGCCGTTCAAGTGGAAGTTCTCTTCCTTGGCAAGACGGATGAAGTTCGCCTTCTCGCCGGAGATCTTGGACGCGTTCAGGTCAATGAAGTCGCCCGCCTTGGGTACGCTGAAGCTGAGCACAGGTACCGACAAGTACGACAGGCACACGTTGCACAAGCCGCCGCCGCAGCTGATGCCGATGCCGGTGTAGTTCGTGTCTTCCAGCTCCCCATAAATGACCGCGAGGCCTTCGTTGATCGCCTTGCCTTCGTAGCCCAGATCGTTCAGGATCTGCTTGATCGTTTTCTCATGAAACGTCAAGCTCTCTTCGGCGCCCAGCGGCGGCGCGGGAACCGAGAAGGTCACCTTGCGCTCGCGAAACGGATCGCGGAAACCCAGCAGGTTCGCCAGAAGTTCACGAATCACTTGCAGGCTGCTGTGTTCGCTGGGATCCAGGATGCCGCGCGTCATGGGGCGGCGAATCTCGACGTTCAGCAGCCCGGCGAACTTCTCGCTCTCATTGCCCTGCACGATGATTTCGCCGTTCAGGATGGTGTGCGGAATGTGCTCACTGCGCAGCACGTTCTCCGTCATCTTCGTATGCGGAATCGCCACAAACGCGTTCAACTGCGAATCGTACTGAATCTCGTCGCCCGCCTTGCGAGCAATCACCAACCGACTGGTGCCGATATCGAGTCCCAAGGCTTGTGCCGATGCGACTAACGCCATGTTATTTCCCCTTTGCAGCAGCGGCGTCACGCTCTGCCTGCTGCCGTTTCAATTCCGCCAAAATCTCCTGATACCGGTGCCGCAGCATCCCGCGATATCGCCATTCGGTGGCGCCCTGGCTGGCCGCCGCTTCCCGCAATCTTTGATCCGAAATCCGTAACCCGGCCCAATCCTTGCCGCCGGACAATCCCGTCAACACCTCATCGTGCTCAAACCCGAACGCCTCCACCGCCGCGATGGGACGCGTGTAGTTATCGGGCAGATTCAAGGCCGCAAACGGAAATTCCCGAGCCCAATCGGTGTGATTCGACAGCTTCATGTTCAACGGATTCACCGAGACCTGCGCATGCGTCACGCAGTTTTCCGCCGCGATGCTGTAGTGTTCCCGCAGTAGTTCGGTGAGCGCCCGCGCCGCGGATACCTGAGCCGCAGTGATCTCCTCGCGTTGATTCGTGGAGCCCTCAAACGCGACGCCGATAAAGCTGTCGTTCAGATTCACGTAGACGCCGCGATCGTCGCTCCACACCGAGAATCCCGCATGATTCGCGGCATCCGATTCTTCGACGACGCGGTAGACGCGCCCAAACCGATCGATCAGGTAGTGATAGGAGTGCTCCCGTCGGATGTACTGCAGCAACAGGTGTCCCAGTGTCTTCAGCTGCTTGGTCGCGTCTTCCTCGAACGGAGCCATGTCGCTCTCGGTCGTGTGATACACAATGCCGAGCGGCGTGTTTCCGGTTCCTATGGGAGCCGCGCTCTCCATCGCGTAGATCGGATACTCGGCGCGCGGGCGGTTCCTTGTGGCAAATGAAAGATCGATGCGTAGGCCGTTGCTGTACACTTCTTCGGTCTGCGTAAGCTGCACCTGCCAGATGTGATTAGGCGTCGGCCCCGGCGCGGGAATCGCGTGGACCACAGGAGCAGGCTTCTCGGCCGGTCTCTGGCCGAGCCAGGCGTAACCGCCCCCGACAATCGCTACGATGGCCAGGCCCGCTAGCGCGAACCGCCACAGCTTCGGCTTCGCCGGGACAAACAGCTCCGCGGGCGACACCTCCGGTTCGGGCAACACGACGGATGCCGGTACGTGCTTGCGCAGGTAGCGCAGGCGCTCCAGTGGATCGGCGATCCGGTGCGCTTCCCGTTCAAACGGCGACGGGTCGGCCGGGCTGGGTTTCAGATTGAACACGACGAACAGAAATCTCTCTTCGAAAGAGATCGGCTTCCTCGGGCAGAGACCTTAGGACTTACTTAGGCGGGGTCCCGACTTCCTGGACGTCCAGGATCTGGGAATCGCTGCCGAATTTGCGGTAATTGCGGTAGGAAATGGCGACGTCGGCACGGAAGGTCTTGATCAGCCCCAGCTTGGCGTCGGCGCGGATGTGGACCTGCTTTGGCAGCCAGACTTCATCGTTCACGCGGGTTTGAGAGAACTCAATCTTGGCTCCCGGTGGAATGCGGAGCACAAACCAGCCCCAGGAGATGGTCCCGATCACATCGATGTCGGCCTTCACCCACTGGTACCCGGCCTGATCGATCCACAAAGTCCCGCGGACATTCTTGAACGCTCCAGCGCGGCGGTCGCGCGGCTTGAACCCGGGTTTCGGTTCGGCCTGAATCTTCCACACAGGCAGCCCGTCGATGCGCTCTTCGCCCAGCAGTTTGAAGGTGAATGCGTCCGGAATCTCGCGGGCAAACGCGCGTTCTTCCAAGCGGTCGCGTTCATACCGCGCCCGTGTCCGCTCCGATTCACCGGCGCGCTTGGCGGCTTCGCGGTCCAGTTTCTGCTGTTCCTTTTGAGCTTCCTTCTCCGAAAGCAGCTTGCCGTCGCGCTCCAACTGGCGATAGTAGGGGCGGCCTGCGAGAATCAACACGTCGTTCAGTTCGGTTTCGAGGCTCGATACTTGGCCGCGCTTATCGAGCATTTTCTGCTCGGTCAGCTGCTGAAACGTGTAGTCCTTGAAGCGAGCGAAGTTGCGGGCGTCACGGTCGACGGAGCGCTTGACGATCTCGCGGGCATCCTGTGCCTGCAAGGTCAGCGCGCAAAGAATCGTGAGGAAGAGTGCGCGCATGATGCGGTCATCTGCCGGACTTGGCAGACCTAGTCTTGGCCGTGCGCAGTGTGATCACGAACTCGGCACCGGGGGTTCCGATGCGATTCGACGCTTCGATTCGTCCGTTATGTGCACGTACGATGTTGTCCACGATGCTCAGGCCCAGACCGGTAGATGCGTTGCCCGACACGTGGGGTTCAAATAAACGATCCAGCAGATGCTCGGCGATGCCGCAGCCTTCGTCGGCCACGTAAATCTGCGTCGCGCCGGGAATCTGTCGTGCGATCACTTGAATGGTGCCGCCGTCCGGCATGGCGCGCACGGAGTTGAGGAACAGGTTGATCAGCACGCGTTCCCACGCGCCCGGGTTGACCAGTTCAACGCCGGGGTCCACTTCGCTAAGGATGCGGACCGCGGGAGCTTTCGCAGCGGCTTGAAAATCGCGCACAAACGTCGCGGCATTCGCCAGGATCGTGGCGAAAGGAGTCACGGCCTGGGAGTCTTTCGACAGGCCAGCCGAGATGTTCTGGCCCCGCTCGACACAACGTAAAATCGCCGCAGCGAGTTCCGGCTCATTCTCCAACTGCATCGCGACACCCACCAGCGTCTGGAAGACGTTGTTGAGGTCATGAGCCAGACCCGCCAGCGATATATCGTCGCGTGAGCGCATTTAGTTCTTGGCGATTTGACGCAGTGTATGGAAAAACGCGGGGTAAGACACGGATGCGGCGCCTGCGTCCTTGATCGTGCACGGACCGTCGGCCGCCAGTGCCGCAATCGAAAACGCCATGGCGATGCGATGATCGCCGGACGATTCGATTTCGGCCGCGTGGAAGCTCTGTTTGCCCGGAATGGTGAACCCATCCGGAGCCGTCTCAATCTTCACACCCATGCGCTTCAGGCCCGCTTCGACGGTCGCGATGCGATCCGTTTCTTTCACGCGTAGCTCCGCTGCATCGCGCACCACCAGACCGTTTTCGCTCGACGCCCCGAGCACGGCCAGCGCCGGCAGTTCGTCGATCAATGCAGCCGTCAGCGCACCTTCGATCACGCCACCTTGTACCTTCGAAGACTTCACGCGCAGGTCGCCAATCAATTCGCCACCGATCTGCTGCACATTCACCACGCGAATCTGCGCGCCCATGCCCACCAGGAAATCCAGCAGCGACGACCGCGTCGGATTCAGGCCCACGCCGTGAATCACCAGGTCGGCTTCCTTCATCAACAGCGCGGCCACCAGGAAGAAGCAGGCCGAAGACAGATCGCCGGGGACAACCAGCTCACGACCGGTTAGCTTCGCGCCGCCCTTGAGGCGGACGGTCTTGCCCACCACTTCGATGTCGGCGCCAAACTCCTGCAGCGCGATCTCCGTGTGGTCGCGCGTGCGGACCTTCTCATGGACGATCGTTTCGCCCGACGCGAAGAGCCCGGCCAACAGCACGCAGCTCTTCACCTGAGCACTGGCTACCGGCGGCGTGTACTCGATTCCATGTAGCGGACGGCCGTGGATCACCAGTGGCGGATAGCGCCCGTCGCGCAGTTCGATGAATGCGCCCATCTCGGTCAGCGGCTTCGTGACGCGATCCACCGGACGGCCGGATACCGACTCGTCTCCGATGATGCGCGAGGTGAACTTCTGACCCGCCAGGATGCCGGTCAACATGCGGGTGATGGTGCCAGAGTTACCCGCGTCCAGATCGCCCTTCGGTTCCTGCAATTCGCCGCCGGTAATTGCCGTCATGCCGTCTTCGCGGCGTTCCACTTTGGCACCCAGTGCCTGCATGCACCCGAGCGTCGACTGACAATCGGCGCCGGTCGCGTAATTCGAGATCTTCGATTCCCCTTCGGCAATCGCGGCGATCATGCCGTAGCGGTGAGAGATGGACTTGTCGCCGGGCAGCGTAACGATGCCGTCAATCGCGCGGGCGGGGGAGATGATCTGATCCATAGAGAGTTGAGAAACCTTTAGTGTAGCGAGAAACCAAGCAAGGACCTTAGTACGAAACCCTAAAGGTACTGCTAAAGTTCGCCCTAAACTCACCTATTCGCGCTGCCGATAAACCTCTTAGAAAGTCGGTAGTGCATGAACCTCAAGCTCGAATCTAATCGCGGACCGGTCCTTCTGAAGCAGGAGCAACTGCGCGATGAACAGGTGCTTCCCTCCTGGACGGGAGGGTTGAGGCGCATCAGCGCGGCCTCTTCGTGGGAGAACGCTCTTGAGGACGCATTGGAGACGCCGACGATTCTCATTGTCGACGGGCTGGAGCTGAACCGTCGCCTGCTGCGCGGCATCCTCAAAGCCAGCAACTACAAAATTCTCGAAGCAACGCGACCTTCCGAGGCCTTCGCGATGCTGGAATCGGAAAAGATTGACTTGGTGATGCCCGACCTCGTCATGCCGGAAATGAGCGGCATCGAGTTCTGCGGCATGCTCAAGGCGGATCGGCGCACGCAGTTGATCCCGATCCTGATGACCACGGGCGTGCAGGGCGTGGAAAACGAAGTGGCCGGCCTGGAGTCCGGCGCGGACGAATTTCTGATCCGCCCGCTGAAGCCTTCTCTCGTCCGCGTTCGCGTACGCACGCTGCTGCGCAACAAGGCCCTCATCGATTCACTGGAAGAGGCCGAAACAATTCTGTTCGCTTTAGCCCAGGCGGTTGAGCATCGCGACAAATACACCGGGATGCACTGCGAACGCCTCGCGGCGTACAGCATGGCGTTGGCCCGCGCGATGGGTCTGTCCAAACCGGATCAGTTGGCGCTGTTTCGCGGCGGCTACTTGCACGACATCGGCAAGATCAGCATCCCCGACAACATTTTGTTCAAGCGCGGTCTGTTGACGGATCAGGAATGGGAGATCATGCGTCAGCACACAGTGCGCGGCGAAGACATGTGCCGTCCGATGAAGTCTCTGGCTCCGGTGCTGCCCATCATTCGCGGCCATCACGAACGTTGGGATGGCAGTGGCTACCCTGACGGCCTGCGCGGCCAGGAGATTCCGCTGCTGGCGCGCGTGATGCAGGTCGCCGATATTTACGACGCCCTCACCACTTCGCGTCCGTACAAGCCGGCCTTCACGCACGACCAAGCCATTGCGATGATGATGGAAGAAGCGCGTCGCGGTTGGCGCGATCCGGAACTTGTCCCGCTGTTCGCCGAAATCGCGCGACCCTCTATGGAGACGCACGATCCCGAGAGCTGGCAGGAATCCGCCGACACGCAGGAATCGCTGGCCAACATGCGCCGCCACCTGTCTCGCTAGGGCCTCGTAATCACCAGCGTTCGCCAGGTATAGTTGCCCGAAGTGTCTGTCGCCCGGATCGTAACGCGATTGATGCCTCTGATCAGTGGCACCGTTATATTCCACGACGTCGTGCCCGTCGCCGTTCCGGATCCTCCCAAGCTGTTGTCCCAGGTGATGCTCTTCAGCCCACCCGCATCGTACGCCGTTCCCGAGATTGCGCGCGACGTAGCCGAGGTGATCAGCGACGTTGTCGCCGGATTTACGATCGTCAGCGTGGGTGCGGTCGTATCCCGAGGGGCTGGCGTTGGTGTCGGAGGGGGTGCTGGCGTGGGAGTTGGGGTTGGAGTCGGCGTGGGTGTCGGGGTGACCGAAGCCGCCGCATACAGCGTAAGAATCGCCTTCCTGTCATCGGCCTGCAGCGTCGACGCCATCCGATAGTAGGGATACATTACCGCCGTCGGATCGTCGGAGTGACCTAGTCCCAAGGCGTGTCCCAGCTCATGCAGCACCACGCTGTACAGATCGATGTTCGCGCCGACTCGCCACGACTCGCTGTCATCCAGGTGCATGTCACCTGCAATCGGTTCCGGATTCGGCAGTGACGGATAAAACGTGTGCGCCAGCACATTGCCCGGCCCGTCGAATGGATACCCGTCGCCGTGATTGCCGCTGCCAAACAAGACGTGCACGGTCTTCACCGCCGTCGGGCTCGAACCTTGCGACCAGGAAATCGCTGCGACCTTTGACCATTCATTCATCGCACGCACGATTTCCGATTGCTCCAGCGTCGCCGGCATCTTCGTGGTGGCAGCACCCCACACATATTGCAGCGCGGCCGAACCCAAGCCCGCGCCATCCCATCCGTTGCCCGTTGTCGCGATGTACTGCGCCAGCATACCCGCGCCCGTCACCGCGCTGGAACACGGGATCACCGGGATGCCGCGCACCAGCTCATCGGACGCCGGAAATACGTACGCGACTTCATCCCGAGCCACCAGCGTCCGTAAAGGATCGCCCGCGCGCGCCCTCTGCCGCCGCTGCACAATCAGCTTCTGCGGTCCCGCATCCGGATTCTCCAGCACCACGAACCCCAGACCGATCACTAGGCGCCGCGCCGCGTTCATATCCACGTCCGGGTGAAATTCCACCACCAAGGCATCGCCCGAATCCTCGCCAATCAGAGGGCTCAACTTCACCGCCGGATTCAGCGCATCCGCCGAGCTCACCGCCAGCCCGATCAAATCCAGCCCGCCCGCGACCGATACCAACACAGCATTGTCGGGCACATCGCCGACAATCGTTGCACCCCGCGCTTGCAGCTCTGCTCGCTGTTCCGCCGTCGGAGGCTCCGCGAATTGCACGATCAGGTGCCCACGTCCAAATGCCACAGGCGATTCCACTCGCCCGACTTGCGCCGCGCTCGCGCGACCTGTCGCCGCATTCGGCAACGCTACCTTATACCGGATCACAGACTGCGCGAAGGCTGGTGCAACGACAAGCCCTAAGAAAACCCCGAACAGGGCAGCGAGACGCATAGTACCCTCATCGCCTCTGTTGCGCCAATCTCACAGCTTAGGCTGAGAGTTTTCTGAGGCTTTTTGCACTGAGTCTCCAGTAGTGCTGCTGGTCTAGTCCGATGCGGAATATCTCCCTGCTGTTCCTGTGTGCGAGCCTCGTGTTCGCCGCCAACCCGGTCTATATCGTCCAACCCTTCGCCGGTAGCGACTGGGTGGGCGATGGGGGTCCGTCGCGCGAGGCACTGCTACTGCAGGCCGACGGCCTTGCCACCGATCGCTACGGCAATCTCTATATCAGCGACGCCCAAACGCATCGTATTCGGCGCATCGATCCGACAGGTACTATCGACACGATCGTCGGTACTGGAGTCTCCGGATTCTCGGGCGACGACGGCCCTGCAAAACGCGCACAGCTCTCCGCGCCCTACGGCCTTGCCGTGGACGCCAACGGGACGCTCTTCATCGCGGACTTGGGAAATCACCGCGTCCGCAGCGTTTCACGAGATGGAACCGTTCATACCGTCGCATCCGGCTTCGTCACTCCCAGAAACGTGGCCGTAGATCTGCCCGGCAACATTTATGTTTCTGACTTCGACGCCAATCGCGTTTATCAGGTGTCCCCTTCAGGAACCGTCACCACCATCGCCGGTCCGGAGAAGGTGGATCACCCCGCCGGTCTCGCCGTGGATCGCAGCGGCGCGGTCTATATCGGCGACACCGGGAATAACACGGTTTGGAAGTGGCAGAACGGGTCGTTTACGAAAGTCGCCACTGCCGTTGCTCCTACCGGGCTCGCGTTCGACGCAGCCGGCAAACTGCTCATCGCCGACCAAGGGGGCGCGGCCGGAACCATCTTTGCTCATGACGTCGTCATCGCGGCGAACAACACGACCTACACGACGGACGGCCGCCTGATTCGGCGCATCCAGTCGGGCATCACTACCGTCATCGCAGGCCGCGGGGATCCGGCGCGCGGCGACTTCGGATCGGCTCTGGATGCTCGCTTGAACAACCCCGCGGGACTCGCGCTCGACGCGCACGGCAACCTCTTCATCGCCGATCGCGACAATCACCGCATCCGTCGCATCGATTCGAAGGGCATCATCACCACCTACGCCGGCACCGGACTCGCTGGTAATTCCGGCGACGGTGGCCCCGCTGTCGCAGCGGCACTCAATGCACCAACAACGCTTCGCATCGCGGACGGTAATCTCTACATCCTCGATAGCGGCAACCATCGGACGCGCATGATCAACGCTGGAGGCATGATGCTCGCGGCAAAGACCTTGCCCGATGCCCCCGAGCCTTCGTTCTTCATCGACGCCACTCAGCGCCTCGCACGCCGGGACGCCAGCGGAGCGATCACGCTGCTGGAGCTCTCCGCGCCGATCACGCTTCCCACCGCCGTCATTGCGGCTGACGACGGAACACTCTTCGTTGCCGATGCCGATCAGGATCGCGTGTGGCGCCTCACGCCAGCTCCAATCGCTCCTGACCCCATCACGTCGCTCGGCATTCCCAACCGACTCGCTCCCGGCATGATCGCGATGTTCGAGGGCTACGCATTCACGGAGCCAGAAATTGTTTTCGACAAAACGATCGCCACGATCCTCGCGCACACGGAGACATCGCTTGCGGTGCTGGTTCCATTGCAGCTGCAATCCGGCCCCATCGTGCTCGATGTCCGCGACCGGGGACGATCCATCGCGCGACTTACCGGCACCCTCGTCGATGCCGCACCACAGTTGTTCGTCGCGGTAAATGAGGACGGGTCACGCAACGCGGTAGACTCGGCGGCCACCCGGGGCTCTATCCTCGTCATCTATGGAACAGGTCAAGGCATCTGGCAACAGCCCGTCGACGTGCGCATCGGTGGCTATATCGCGGAGGTGCTCTATAGCGGACCCGTCTCCGGCTACTCAGGATTGTGGCAAATGAATGCGCGCGTGCCCGGAGGCTTCCTCACTCCAGGCGTACTGCCACTTTCGGTCAGCGTGGGCGATGCCATCAGCCCGTCGCTGGATGTCGTGATCAAGTGAACAGTTCGTTGATCGGCCCGTACGTCCCGACCTTGGCGAACGGGATGTACTCAAAGCCGCGGCCGAACGGATCGTCATAGCGAACCGTAGTCCAGTCGATACCCAGCGCCGAATACAACGTCGATTCGATGTCTTCCGGACGCACCATGCGCGGACCGGTGGTGCCAGATCCGGCCCATCCAAAATCTGTTACCGTGCTGCCGCCAGCCTGCGTGCCCACCGGATTCGTCGCGCCGATCGCCTTGCCGCCCTTCACGCCGCCGCCGATGAACATCGCCGATTGAATCAGGTAGTGATCGCGTCCAGCCGCTGCTGTGAATACCGGCGTACGTCCGAATTCACCCTGAACGACGATCAGCGTGTCTTGCAAACGGCCCAGCGAACGCAGATCGTCGATCAACGCGCCCAGCCCGTTATCCAGTTGCGCCGACATCGCCGGCAGATTGTTCGCCGCGTAAATGTTTTGATGATGATCCCAGCTGCCGATGTTGATCTGGATGAAGCGCGTGCCCTGATCGGACGACAAAATCTGCTTCGCCAACACGCACGCATTTCCGAATCCGGTCGCCGTCGTGCCGTTGCCATAGCGTAGGCTATCCGCCTGACTCACCGTGAACGCAGAGTCCACCGTGGGGCTATACATCAACCCGCGAGCCTGCTGATACATCGCGTCCATGTCTTGCAAGCTGGACCCGTAGGGAGCCTGCCCGCGCATCGCACTATCGTATTGCTGCAACCGCGTGTACATGCTGCCGAATACTGTCTGCCCCAAAGCGTTCGTCGTGTTCGCCACACCGCTGGCCGCCACACGAGGCGTCACCTGGAACGGAGCATAGGTTGCCTTGAAGTACCCTTGACCCTCGGCGTTGCCGGCGTTCAGCGCGATGAAGCCGGGGAAGATTTGGCTGGCCCTTCGCTCTTTCTCTTTTTCCAGCGCTACAACACTGCCGACGTTCGGAGCAATATCGCCCAGCGCCGCCACGGGATTGCGCGCGATCTGCACCCAGGATTGCGCCAACGAATGCACCAGCGCCCAGGAACTCATGCTGCGGACGAGACCGATATCGCTTAAGCGCGCGCCCAGCTTCGGCATCAGGCCCATCGGCCAGTCAATGCCGTTCACCGTCGTCGGATTCATCGTGCTCGGCGTCACGCCGTTAGTCACTTTGAGATCCAGCGTATCCACGTGGCTCATTGCACCGGTGAGGTGCACGAAGATCACATTCTTCGCGGTGTTCAGCGTCTTCGAACCGTTCGAAACCACTTGACCGGTGGCCGCCGAAAGACGTGGCATCAGGTACGATCCCGTCACGCCCGCCGCCGCCAGCTTGAAGAACCCGCGACGCGAATAGTCCGGCCTCTGCAACATCGAAATGTGCGGATGTGGATACTTGCGCGCGAACTCCTCGGAGGCGTCCCGCTGCTTTTTCTTGTTCGTCAAAAAGTTTGCCATGTTGCGCCTCCTTCCTTAGTAGTTAAATACGAAGTCCACTTTGTTGTACAAGCTCCACAGGAGGTTCCTGCCCTCCTGCGTGCGAGCCGTCGCGTTGGCCGCGGCCTTTAAATTCGCCACCGCTGCGTTCAGTTCATCCGTCGTGGGATAGCGCGACAGCACGTTGAGGTACAACATCGTCACCGCTTCCGGATCGCTCAGCTTCAGCGCCTGCACAAGGATGCTTGTGGCCGCTGTGGAAGTAATGCGGCCCATCACGAACGGATCATTCATCAGCGCCAGCGCCTGGCCGATCGCCAGATCACTCCGCCGAGGCTCGCTGTCTCGATTCCCGCGCAGGAACGCGTTCAGGAAGTTCGTCGCGGCGCCCGCTGCAGCCAGCGGCTCAGGCAACTGCATCGCCCAACTGACCGTGCTCGGATTCCAGGCGGCGTTCGTGTAGGTCACCGGAATCCCGGAACTCTGCATCACCGCGTCATGAACCTCTTCGCTCCACAAGCGACGCACCAGCTTGCGAGCGAACAAGCGCTCATTCGCCGGGTTCCAGGTTCCCTCGTACCGCGAGGACAACTGGTACGCCTTCGACGTCGTAATCTGGCGCATCAGTTCCTTCAGGTTGTATCCACTATTGATGAAGTCCTGCGCCAGCTGGTTCAGAAGTCGAGGATGCGAAGCCTGCAAGGTGCAGGGCGTCGTCGGTAGCGGGCAATCCGCGGGGGGATTGTCGGGATCCAGGCGTGCCGGATCGAACTGATTCGCCGGTGACACGATTCCGATTCCGAAGAAATACTCCCACACATAGTTGACCGTCGCTCGCGCGAACTGGAAGTCGCTGGTGATCTGATCCGCCAGGAATGCGCGATAGTCCGAACCCGCTGCCGGCTGCGCGCCATTCATGATGTACGCAGGCCGCACGCGCACCGTCGAATTCGTTGCTCCGCGCGCCGGGCGATTTCCGGTCTGCGTGTTCAGCGCGTAGTCGATCGTATAATTCGTCCCGTTGCGAACGCCCTGCACCACCGCTCCGGCCGCAAGGTTGTTTTGAATCGCCCAGTAATACGGGTTCCCATTCACCGCATCCGCTGTCGGGATACGCATGGTCGCCGTGTGCGACATAAACGACGACATACCGTACGCATCGTTGCGAGTCTTGTAGTACGCCCACAGACTCAGCGCGTCCAGATGCCCGCGTCCGTTGTGGCACAACAGGCAGTTCACGTGTGCCAAGCCCAGGAACTTTTCTGAGATCACCGCAGTTTGCTGATCGAACACGTCCTGGATCGGCCCGCCGCCCATCACGCCGCCCACCAGCAGGTTCATGTACCCTTGATCGAAGAAGTAGCTGTTCTCGCCCGTGCCCGCGATCATCTCCTTCGCCATCACGTTGTAGGGCTTGCCAGATTGTAGCGACGCACGTAGGTAGCCGTTGAAGGCCGCCACCCCTAACGCGAAGCGGTTCGCACCCAAATCGTTCGTCGAGCTGTTCTTATATTGGTCCGCCAGCCACACCGTCCACTTGTCTACCCACTGCGGCGTGTTCAACAGCTGACTCACCAGGCGGGCGCGCTTGTCTGACGTCGGATCATTCACGAATGTCAGCACTTGGTCCGGGGTCGGGATGCGACCCGTCAGATCCAGAGTCACGCGACGGACGAACTCATAGTCCGTGGTCATCGGCGCCGGCGCCACGTTCTGCTGTGCCAACTTCTCAAAGATGTACTT
>CANIIC010000107.1 GCA_947467395.1 Bryobacterales bacterium | reverse complement strand
CATGTGCGAGCGCAGGTCGAGCTTGCGTTGCGCGAAGACCGGCGAGCCCAATGGCCCCTGATTACCGTTCATTTCGACTTTAAGGACAACCGTCCCGAACTGCTGAACGCGGTGTGGGACTTGCTGGGTGACTACGAATCCTGGATCACGACGGCAACGAAGACAGCCGATCCGCACACTCTGGCGCCGTTCGATGTGAAGCCGTTGTTAGTGCTCACCGAAGACAACGATGCCCAGGAGGCGGTTTTCTACACTGCTCTTGCCACGAACGCCAAGTTGCGGCTCTTCGGATCGGCGCACACGGTGACGCCTGCGGCGAAGTCGCGCGAGGAACTCGCGCATCTGGCCGTGGCGACTCCTCCGGAGCAGCTTCTCCTGGAGAAACCGACCAACTACCGGCGCTGGTGGAACAACTCCTGGGCGGAGGTGGAAGAAGGCGGACAGAAGCAGGCCGGCGCATGGACGGCCGCGGATGCGCAGAGGTTGAAAGCGCTTGTCGATCACGCGCACAAACAGGGTTTCTGGATTCGGTTCTACACACTGGACGGTTTCACGAACGCGGAAGACCGCGGCTGGGACCAGGGCTACAACTTTGGTTCACGTCAGGCCGCGGAGTTGCGGTGGAAAGCCGCGTATGAAGCGGGCGTGAACTTGATTGCAACGGACCAATTCGAAGAGTTGGCCATGATTCTACGGGAGCACTCCTCTAAATGAGAAACGTCATACTCTTACTTCTATCGCTGGGGCTGATCGCCTCGGCGCAAACGGATTCCGGATCGATACGCATCCTTGTTCTTGACCCCACTAGCGCCCCGCTTCCGAGTACGGAAGTGAAGCTGACGAACACGGCCACGGGCTTGGTGACCACTCGCGACACCGGGGCGGAAGGCTACGCCGTGTTTTCGCCAATTGTGCGCGGCTCCTATGTGGCTGATGTCACCAAAAGCGGCTTCCGCACGGCTCACGTGACGGACTTAAACCTCGCGGTGGATGAACGCAAGTTGGTCCAGGTAGAGCTCGCGCTGGCGAGCGTCAGCGAATCCATCGAAGTCTCCGCCGCGGCTGACGTCATTCAGACCGAGCAGGCGGCGCTGGGGCAGGTGATCCAGGGCAACGTGGCTGTTCAGTTGCCCCTGGCTGCGCGACGCTACACCGATCTTGCCTTGTTGGTGCCGGGTGCGACGGAAAGCACCGTGCTGACCACGACGCGCGGTCCGGGTTGGTTCGTGGTCAACGGCAACTATCAGGCACAGAATAATTTCATCGTCGACGGCGTGGACAATAATCAGGGCACGACGAACGCGCAAGCGCTGTCGGCTCAGGTGGTGCAGCCTTCACCGGACGCGATCAGCGAATTCAAGGTGCAGACCAACGGTTACTCGGCCGAGTTTGGTCGCTCAGCTGGCGCTGTGGTGAACGTCAGCATCAAGTCAGGCACGAATCAGCAACACGGTTCGGCCTGGTATTACAACCGCGACAAGAGCATGGCAGCGACGCCGTGGAGCTCCAACCTCATCGGAGCGGGCAAGCCGGAGCTGAAGTGGCATCAGTTCGGCGGCACGATCGGTGGTCCGATCGTAAAGAACAAGTTGTTCTACTTTGGAGATTACGAAGGGTTCCTGCAAAGCTTCGCGAACCAGTTCCTTGTAACGGTCCCGACTGAAGTCCAGAAACAAGGCGTCTTCTATCGCGCGGTGACCGATCCGGACAGCAAGATCGCCTATGTGAACAATACGATCCCGGTGGCACGTTTCGACACGCTGGGCAAGAAGTTGATGGATCTTTATCCTACGGCGAACCTGCCGGGAACGGTGGCCAGCAGCGGCCAGACGATCAATAACTACGGTGTTGCACGCAACGGCAAAGAGAACACGCACAAGTCAGATCTGAAGAGCGACTTCAACCGTTCGTCCAACGACATCATCTCTCTGCGGTGGAGTTTCCTCCGTCAGGACATCTACCGCGACGCGTTATTTGAAGGTCCGGCCGACGGCAACGGCAATCAGGGCGGCCAGTTCAATACGAACCACAGCTTTGGCGGCACCTGGACGCGTACGTTGACCCCGACTGTCGTCAACGTACTCCGCTTCGGTTACAACCGCACGTACGCGACCTTCACCAATCCCACCGCGAATGGCCCCGGTGCTGCGGCGTTCGGCTTTAAGGGCATCCCGGATGCGGCGATCGCGAAGAACAGCGGGGGCATTCCGCAGATTTCGGTTACGAACTACAACCAGCTGGGCACCCGCAACTTCCGTCCGCAATTCCAGCGGCCGGAGCTGTTCCAATTCCTGGACACGATTTCCGTGACTAAGGGTGAACACACTCTTCGCATGGGCTTTGAAACGCGTCAGAAGAACAACAACTTCATGGATCTGGCTCGCACGGTCCCTGCCTACACGTTTGGTGGACGCTTCACTGGCGAAGCGATGGCGGACATGCTGGTGGGCTACGTGCAGCAGTTTGATGCCAACACGCAGGCTAACGTTGAACAGTTGCAGAAGGCGTACGCGACCTTTATTCAGGATGACTGGAAGGTCTTGCCGAACGTGACGTTGAACCTGGGCATGCGTTACGAGTACACGACTCCGTTCTATGCCAAGGCTCCGAACCAGAACATTAACTTCGATCCGAAAACGGGCCAGCTGGTGTATCCCAGCAGCAAGACCGACTATCTGGTGAATGCGGATCACTCCAACTGGGGTCCGCGTCTGGGTGTCGCCTGGCAGGTGCTGCCCCGGAAGGTCGTTCTGCGCGCCGGTTACGGACTGTTCTATTCCGGCGAAGACATCTTCGGCTCGGATATCAACCTGCCCTTGAATCCTCCTCAGTTGATTCCGATCACGCTGCAACAAGTGGGCACGGGCGGTCCAGCGTTGAAGTTGTCGGAAGCGGTGCCTTCGAACCTGTTCTCGAACTACAACACGAACATCATCTCTCTGCGCGCTCGTGAGAAGGACTTCCACGCCGCCAAGATTCAGCAGTTCAATGTGGCATTGCAGTTCTCAGCTCCGGCGCGATCGACGTTTGAGATCGCGTACGTCGGGAATCGCGGTAACAATCTGCAGTCCACTTATTCCTTGAACCAAACTCCGTTTGGCGTCGATGGATCGGTCGCAGCCAACCGGCCGTACTCTCAGTGGTCTCAGATCACCATGGGTGCGACGCGGGCCAAGTCCAAGTACAACTCACTGCAGTTGAAGTTCGAAAAGCAGATGTCCGGCGGGCTCTATACGCTGGCCTCCTACACGTGGGCCAGTGCGATGGATCAAGCCGGTTCATACGATGCCGGAACGCAGCCGCAGTACCTGGACTATTTCGACGCCGAGTGGGGGCCGCAGAGCCAGACCGCTCGTCATCGCCTCACCTGGACCAACGTCTACACGCTGCCGTTTGGGCGCGGACATAAGTTCGGATCAAGCTGGAGCAAGATGGTGGACGGATTCCTAGGCGGTTGGCAGATCTCCGGGATTCTGTCCACGCGGACGGGGTTGCCCATCAACGTAACGTTGGGAACCACCGGCGTGGACCCGGCGACGAACAAGAACTACACGTTCTTCAATCGCAACGGTGGCTCGCTGCGCCCGAATCGTGTGGGCGTCGCCAACAGCGGAATCGATCCGAAGGTGGATCGCCTCCACTTCCTCAGCACCTCGGCCTTCGCGGTGCAGACAGTGAATACTCCGGGCAACGCCAGCCGAAACATCGCGTTGGGACCGAACAACTTCAATACGAACCTCAGCCTGGTGAAGCGGTTCTCCGTCACGGAGCGCTCCACAGTGGACCTTCGGTTGGAAGCGTTCAATGCGTTCAATAACGTCAACTTCAGCAACCCGAATACGACGTTCGGGAATGCGAGCTTCGGCCAGATCACCAGTGCGGGCGATCCGCGTATCATGCAGATCGCGGTGCGGTACGGGTTCTAATGACGAAGCAATTGGTTGTGCTCATGGGGCTGTGCGGAGTTCTCTCCGCGCAGCCTCGTGCTGTTTTAGACGTGAACAACGCTGTGCGTGTCCTTACGCTTGAAGGTGTGACGCATCACGTTCAAGGGATCGATACAGATGGGGATCGTCTGTGGGTGACCGCAGTGGATCGTCCAACGGCGAAGGGGTTCCTGTACGAGTACTCGATGAAGGATGGGAAACGGCTTCGCAGCCTCGAGCTACAGGATGGCGAACGCTATCACCCCGGCGGCATCGCCACCGACGCGACATCCATCTGGATCCCCATCGCCGAATACAAGGCGCATAGCAGTGCCGTGATTCAACGCCGCAACAAGAAGACACTGGACGTCGAGTTTCAGTTCACCGTGCCGGACCACATCGGCTGCATCGCGGTCACACCGGATCTCATCATTGGCGGCAACTGGGACAGCCGGGAGTTCTATGTCTGGAATCACGAAGGTCTCCTGCTTCGCAAGTTAGAGAGTGAGACCAACAACTCTTACCAGGACTTGAAGTATTCCAACGGACGAATCGCCGGTTCCGGAACACTCGCCGATCGCCAAGGGGCAGTGGACTGGATGGACTTGGCATCCTTGCGTCTGGTGGATCGAACTCTGGTTGGTGAGGTCAGCAAGGGAACCTCGCTCGCCCGGGAAGGCATGGCCGTTCGGGGTGAGCAGCTCCTATTTCTGCCTGAAGATGATGCCAGCCGACTGTTCATTTTCCCTTCTGCTGTTCGGTGACCATTCATCGTCCTGAAGAACTCCACTCATTCGAGTGACATGAAGCAATGCGATCAATGAGGTGTGAAGATCGCATCCATTTCTTGTCCGTGTGGCGCCTGTCGACGCCAGTATGAACTGCTCCAACTATCCGCTGGTGCGACAGTGCCGGCTCCCCACATTCGCCTAGTGCCGCGCGTTATCTCGAATGCCCAGGAATCCTCGCGTATTGCGTCCGCGCAGAATGCGGCCTGAAGCCTTCATCGATTTGTAGCGTTCTGTTCATGTTTTCTCTGTTTCAGGGGCGTGTCGGTAACTATCCCCGGAGTTAACGGAGTATTCATGACATCGTCACGCCCCAGTTATCGCCCCTTCCTATCATCACGACTGCCACTCATGAAACTTAGATACTTACTCCTTCTCCTCGCTTTGTGCGGGACGATGAACGCCCAGATCAGCTCCGTTCGGAATGGTGCTAGTTTCGGCACGGAGCTCGCGGCCGGCTCGTGGGCGACGCTCTTCGGTACCTTCCCCGGCGTAACTCAGACGGTCGGACAGACTCCGGTTGGAACGAATCTGGCGGGCGTGACGCTCACCGTCGCCAACGTCAGTGCCCCGGTGTACTTCGTGTCGACGACTCAGATCAACTTCATCATTCCCGCAGGAGTAGCGGCGGGTCTGCAGCCGTTGCAAGTGAAGACCGGCAGCGCCACCTACGACACGAACATTCGCGTGCTGACGGCGGCCCCTGGAATCTTTACACAGGACGCGGCGACGCCCCCCAAGGGCGCCGTGCTAAATCAGAACTTCTCGCTGAACACTTCGACCAATGTTGCACTGCGCGGCGATACGGTCCAGATCTACGGTACCGGCCCGGGCGCGTTTAAGAACGCGATCACGGACGGTGCAGGTGCGCCTTCTAGTCCGTTGAATCAGACCAAGTCGACGCCCCAGGTTTTTGTTGGCGGCGTGCCGGCCGAAGTGAGCTTCAGTGGCCTGGCCCCGAACTTCGCGGCTCTCTGGCAATTGAACGTGAAGGTGCCCACTCAATCCTTCATCACGGGCCGCGTCCCCGTCGTCGTCTTTATGGATGGCGTTAGTTCCAACGAGGTGGCCATCTTTGTTCAGTAAAGCTGGTCTCTTTCTGTTGGTCGCGTTCGCGGCGATCGTCAGTGCTCAGGAAACGGGAACGATCTCAGGCTCGGTCTATGACGGCCAGACGGGCCGCCCGATTCTTGGTGTGAAGATTGCGGTCGACGGAGTCGCGAACGACAAGAATACGACCGATTCCGACGGTTTGTTCAAGCTTCTGGCCGCACCAGGCAAGCACGCGTTGAAGTTCACGGCTGACAACTATCAGCCCGTGGATATTCGCGAAGTGGAAGTGTTGGCGGGGAAGGTAACGGAAGCAAGCACGCTGATGACGAATCAGCGTCTGGTGACGTCTATCGACGTCGTCGAGAAGATGGATGCCACCGCGTCCACCACGGAAACGATGTTGATGGAGCGCAAGCTGTCTTCGGTTGTCAGTGACAGTATCGGCCACCAGGAACTCTCTGAAAGCGCGGCGGGCGACGCCGCCGGTGCTTTGGAGAAAGTCACGGGAGTAAGCGTCGTTGGCGACGGGTTTGTGTATGTTCGCGGTCTCGGGGAACGCTACAGTGCCACGCAGCTGAACGGCGCGGTGATCCCGACCACCGAACCGGAAAAACGAGTTGTGCCTCTGGATCTTTTTCCGTCCAGCATGATCGACAACATCAAGATCGCCAAGACCTACGCTGCCGACCTACCGGCTGAGTTCTCAGGCGGCCTAGTTCAGATTCAATCGATGGAGTTCCCTTCCAAAGCGCACCTGAGCGTCTCCGTGAAGGGTGGTTTCAATACCCAGACTACCGGTAGTCCCTTTTTGACTTCGCCTGGTGACAGCGGTGACTTCTTCGGGTTTGGCGGTGGTTACCGTGCGCTGCCCGCTCTCATTCCTGAGAATCAGCGCTTGTTTCAAGGCAACGTGGCGCCGGATCAGTTGCAAGCCTACGGACGAGCGTTCCCGACGAACTGGGAGCCCACCTACATCAATAAGCAGCGGCCTGCAGCGGACTGGTCGATCAACGGCGGCAATACGTGGGGCAAGCTCGGGTTGGTCAGCGCGCTCACGTTCTCGAACAAGCCGTCGTATCACAACGAAACCCAGCGTTACATCCGACAGGACGGCAACACTCCTTACATCTTCACGGAATACAACGATTTCCGCGAGTACACCGAAAACGCCCGCCTGGGTGCGGTTCTGAACGGTGCGTACCGCTTGAGCAGCAGTCACAAGCTGTTGTTCAAAAGCATGTACACGCACGATACCGATAAGAACACGCGCGAGTTCTCGGGTGCCGATGGCGGTACCGGGACAAATCTGCAATCGCAGCGTCTGCGCTACGTTCAGCGCTCGCTGTTTTCCAGTGGTGTGGAAGGGGATCATTCCTTTGCGAACCTCCTGAATAGCGTGGTCCACTGGCAGTTCACGTTCTCTAGCTCGG
The DNA here is from genome assembly GCA_947467395.1 of Bryobacterales bacterium. Classification (GTDB taxonomy): domain Bacteria; phylum Acidobacteriota; class Terriglobia; order Bryobacterales; family Bryobacteraceae; genus Palsa-187. The sequence goes on along the minus strand of CANIIC010000107.1, from coordinate 6,744 downwards.
GTCGCAATGAGCCCGATCTGCGCGAAGTGTTTCGCGGCCAGCTGCCGAACGGGGACTATCAGTTCGCAGCGCTAGGAAGTTCTGCGGTTCGCTTCTACTCCAATCTCAAAGACAAGATTTACGAACCACAAGGGGACTACAGCATTCCCTTCTTTAAGGGTTCGGTGACGGGCCTGTTCAAGGTTGGCGTGCGTACTACGATTCGCCGCCGTGATTTCCAGGCGCGCCGCTTCCGGTACATCCCGCAACAGTTGAGCACGCTGAACCTGCTGCTTCCCAGTAACCAGCTGTTGGCCCCGGCGAACATTCGCCCCAGCGGGTTCCAATTGGTCGAATTCACTCGCGGCACGGACACGTACACCGCGACGGGTGACATCTACGCGGGTTATGCGATGGTCGACTTGAACTTCGGCAGTAAGTGGCGTTTGTCTGGCGGTCTTCGCATCGAAGATTCGAAACAGGAAGTGCTCACGATCGACAACCAGATTCCTGGCTCGATTCCGGTGCGTGCGTTCCTGCAAAACCGCGATCCGGCTCCCGCGGTAAACCTGGTCTATGCTCCTTCCCTGAAGCACAATCTGCGAGCGTCGTACAGCCGTACTCTATCGCGTCCTGATTTCCGCGAGCTTTCGCCGTTCGACTTTAACAACGTGCTGGGCGGCTTCGTGACGGTCGGCAACGCGAACCTGAAGCGCGCCACCATCAATAACTACGACTTTCGCTGGGAGTTCTTTCCTGGCGGGAACCAACTCATTGCAGCTAGCTTCTTCCTGAAGAAGTTCAACAGTCCGATTGAATCGACGATCCTGCCTTCCAACGATCTGCGGCAGAGCTTCATCAATGCCAAAGGCGCGCGGAACTTCGGTGTCGAGTTGGAAATGCGTCAGGACCTGAAGGCCCTGTGGGCTCCGCTGAAGGAGTTCTCGGTTTCGAGCAACTTCACCTTCGTGGATTCGAACATTCAGATCAAGCCGGAAGACGCGGCGATCCTGACGTCGCAAAACCGTCCTTTGCTGGGGCAATCCCGCTACATCTACAACGGCACGCTGCAATGGGCACGCCCGCGTTGGCGCAGCGATGCCCGAGTGATGGCCGGGTACGTCTCGCGCCGCATTACCGATGTGGGCACGTTCCGTCTTCCCGATATTTACCAGGAGGCGACGCCCAACATCGACGTCGTCTACCAGTACACCCACGGTGAGCGGAATCAGTGGACGTATCGCGTTGAGGGAGAAAACCTCACAAATACGGACTTCCGCTGGACGCAGGGTCCCTTCACCCAACGCCAATATGTTCTTGGCCGGACTTTCCAAGTCGGCCTGACGTACACGTTCTTTTAGATCGCATAGGAGAAAAATGAGAGTCACATCCATACTTGCACTCACGCTGTGCGCAGCATCTTTGCTGCCGGCCCAAAAGACGGCACCCTCGTCCTCACGCGAGGCCGCTACCTACACTGGACCCCGTGTTCAGACCGCCATGTACATCTGGAGCGACAAGTATACGTACAGCCCAGGTCAGGCACTCACCCTGAAGTGGACGGTGAAGACCAACAACGATCTGTATCCGTACACGGTGTTTGTGTATCGCCAGAACAACCAGACCGGCGCGAAGACCTACTATCCGGCTGGCACCGCGGCGGTGACCGATATCAACGGAAACACGCTGGCTCAGGGCTTTCAGCCCGCGCCGCTGACCGACAAGACCAAGGCGACCTTGCTGGGCGCCGGCGGAATCGCGACAGCCGTGACGATGCCGAATGAACTGGGCATGCACACCTTCGTGGTGGAACTCCGCGACTACACGGGCACGCATCCGTTGAAGACGGCTTACATGAAGGTTGGCGTGGTTTCCAGCACCCAGACGATCACGGGCGACATCACGACCAGCCGCACTTTGACTAACGACACGGCTTGGCAGATCTCCGGCTTGACCACGGTAAAGAACGGCGCGGTCCTGACGGTGCAGCCGGGTACCTTCGTGTACGGCTTGCCGGGCTCGCAGCCTGCTTCGGTTCTGCTGATCACACGCGAAGGCCGTCTTGAAGCGGCGGGTACGGAAGCTCGCCCGATCATCTTCACCAGCTCGCGCCCGTTCGGCCAGCGTCAACGTGGCGATTGGGGCGGTGTGCTGATGTTGGGCAAGGCTCCGGTGAATACCGGCGCGAACATCAGCGGCGGCGCGACTTGCGGCACCGGCAGCACCTGCAACAACCCGGCAGGTTCCTTCTACATTGAAGGTCTGACCACGAATCCCGACGGCCTGTACGGCGGCACGGATCCGACGCATAGCTGTGGAACGATGACCTACGTTCGCATCGAATACTCCGGCGTGACGCTCTCTCCGAACAACGAAACCAACTCCTTCACCTGGGGTGGTTGCGGCACCGGCACCACGGCGCATCACTTGCAAGCGATCTTCGGCGGCGACGATTCCTTCGAATGGTTCGGCGGCACAATGAACTCGAAGTATCTGGTGGGCGGCCTGAGTGCCGACGACTACGCGGACTTCCAGTTGGGTACTACCGGCAAAGTTCAGTTCGGCATGTTCTACCAGAGCCCCGATTCTCGCGGTAATCGCGGTATCGAAGGCGACAACAGCGAATACGACGCGGCGGCGACCCCGGTTTCCAATCCGACGTTCTACAACCTGACGTTCTACGGCAGCGGCCAAGCTGGCTTTGACGAAGCCGCGGCCCCTGGAATCTTCCTGCGCCGTGGCGCTCGCGGAACCTTCAATAACATCCTCGTTTCCAACTTCTTCAGCCCCTGCATGGACATCAGCGATGCCACCACTCAGGCGCAATCCGAAGCCGGCAACGTCAAGATGGACGGCATCCTGTGCTGGAAAAACAACCTCGGTGTTGCCAATTCCCCGGCGACGATCGAAGGCCAGATCACGACGACTTACTCTCGTGCTTTCGCCAACGGGACCAACGGTCAGGGCAACGGCAAGAACTTCGTCATCGCCGATCCTCTGATCCAGCGTCCGTTCGAATACAGCGATCCGGATTTCTTCAGCCTGTTTAGCAGCCCTGTTTTCCGGACCGGCTGGGTGAATGCTCCGGATGACGGCTTCTTTGACCAAGTCCGTTTCATCGGTGCATTCGGCGATACGGATTGGACCCAGGGTTGGACCAGCTGGCTGGTCGATAGCGACATCCAGTAGTTAAGACCGCTCAAAACAGTGCGCGGGCCCTAGAGGGGCTCCGCGCATTTCGTTTAGAAGGACACATTCTGCCAATGTCCCCTTCCACCATCACGAGACCATTTCTGCGCCTTACAGGCGCTGCTTTACGCAACCATCCATTTCATGCCTCTTGCCGTGAAGTCCGCCGGGTCAACGGGGCAGAAGTTCCCATCTCCACCGGGACAATCTGCCGCGATTCACGCGGTCGTGTGCGACGCGATATCCGCACAGAGCCGGCCCACGGTTCGCTGAACATCGCGCAAATCGTGGACCCGGTCGCATCTACTGTGACCCTGGTCGACCACCATGCGCGCTCGTATGTAACGATGGCGGCCTCCTTTGATCGTCCTGAGGGTCCTTGCTGGACATCCAGCATCACCGGAATGCGTGTGCCGGACGAGCAGTTGGAAATCAGTAGATCCAGAAAGACGATTGAAGGATTGGACTGCTACCTGCTCGTGCTGGACGCCCGGATGGGGCACGAGGCGTGGGTCTCCCACCTTCTTGGCCACACGGTTCTGGAGCAGTTTCGTGATGACACCGGCATTCGCGTGTGGTCGCTGCACGATGTGGTGATCGGCGATTTAGCTGCGGACGCGTTCGTCCTGGATCCCAGCTACGTCCTGCGCGACTAGTGTTCGAAGTGGAGTTCGATCTCGCAGTTTGAGCCGGACATCTTCATCCGAACACGGTCGGCCATGCGATACAGCATCATGGTTGCCATCGAAGCGATGCTGCGTTCTGCGATCCCAACCGAGGCAGCGCGGATCCCAGTCTCTTCTTTTTGAGGAAGCCGACCGGGATAGCGCACGTAGATGTCCAAACTGAATTCGTCGAAGGTGGCTTCGACGTTGATCGGACCTTCGGCGAGTTCCTCACCGGAGAGTAGCTCGTAGGTTTCCACCAGAGCGCTGAGCGCCCGTTCTTCGACCTCACGACGCGCGCTCCATTGGCCGCCACATTCTTCCATGAACGGATAAATCTTCTCGACGTCGGTACTGGCCGGCTCGAGAGTAATGGTGTGTCTCTTTGAAGTCCCGATACGGAAGACCACATTCAGGACAACGACCATTAATGTTGCAAGGGTCAGTCCGGAAGAGAGCAACGTTCGGAGCCACTCCGGCAGACCCTGAAATGCGCCGGGGATGGCGTCCGCGGTGAGGCCGAACAGGAGCGACATTCCGATGATGTAGGTGTGGCGAGTTTCCATCATGCGGCTCATGATGATCTGCATGCCGGCGATCAGGTTGTAAGAAACGACGAGCAGGAACATGGCACCCACGACGGGAGCAGGCGCCGCGGCGATGAGCGCTACTAACTTGGGGAAGAACGCCAGCAGGATCAGCATCGCGCCACAGGCGTAGCCGATTTTCCTGCTGACGGCGCCGGTCGCTGCCGAAAGTCCCACGTTGCTGCTGGAACTGCCCAAAGCAAAGCCACCGAATGCAGCGGAGAAGATTGATCCCAGCCCGAAACACAACACGGCGTTGCTGCCTGTGCGAATGTCCGTGCGCTTCCAGTCCGCATCGCTGATCTTTTCGCAGATGGTGAGGTCACCAGAAGTCTTCAGCGCGGAACTGAGGCCAAGCACGATGAAGGGGAGGATCAATTGAGGGTCCACCCGCAAACCGGGAAGGCCCAGCCGAGGTAAGCCGATCCACGGAGCACTCAGAACTCTGCCCCAGGAGTCGGGTGACGTCATTCCCAATGCGACGCATGCCGCGTAGCCGACGACCAACGTGATGAGTGTGCTGAACAGGCGGAACCGGCCTTTCCCCCAAACGGTGAGGGCGGCCAGCAGGCCGAGTGCGGCGGAGGCCACTAATATATGGTTCAAGCTCGGTGTCTGGTCGAGATGTTCCATGCCCAGGAAGCGCGTCACGGCCAGGGATGCTTGCGACGCGCCCACCATGAACGCGATCAAACCGACCACTTCCGCGGGAAACAAAACACGCCAGCGCGGGAGAAGCCGTGAAAATAGCGAAACGGCGACAGCGGTGACGAGAGTCATGCCGCACAGCAACGGCAGTCCGCCGATGCGCGTCGTCATCACCGCGGGCGCAACGAACGAACTGAAGATCGCCGACGGCAACAGGTGTCCGAAGCCGACCCACGGGAGCCTGCTGGCTACAAGGATCGACGAAACACCTGAGGCCACCAGGGTGGACACAATCATCGTCTCCAACTGATCGCCGCCGGCACCGGCAGTCGTGAGGAGTGCGATTGGCAGGGTGATCTTGCTGGCGGATTCCACTGCATGTTGAAACCCGAGCACGAGCGTTGTGGCGAGCGGCGGTGTATCGTCGGTCGCGTAGATCAGATTGGCGGGCTTGCGCGGGCGTGGTTTCGCCGTGCCGCGGTGCGCCTTATTGAGGGCCGCCCGGAATCTGTCAGAGATGGAGTTCAACATGGAGGCGCCATATGCAGACACAAGATTGGGCTAGTATAGCGACATCACATTACAGTACCGTTTCATTCGCGAGGCGCAATTTCATTGGCGCAGAGTGAGTTCAGCCCGTATAATCAGGTCTGCCTCATGCCTCTTGAAATCGACATCTCAGAAGTTCCTCCCGTACAAGTTGTCACGCTACGGGGACGGTTGGACTCCGCGGGAGCTCCATCGTTTGAGACCTGCATGAATCAGTTGACCGGTAGCGCACAGCACATCGTCCTGGATTGTTCTGACTTGCGCTATGTCAGCAGCGTCGGGCTAGGACTGTTCGTGGCTTCTGCAAAAGTTCTACAGGCCAAGGGCGGCGAGTTGTGTTTCGCAAGTCTTACGCAGCAGGTTCGATCCGTCTTTGAAATGGTCGGATTCCTTGGGTTGTTCCCGGTTCATCCATCGGTGAGTGAATCTCTCCGATATATCGAGTTGCGCGGCTCCTAGGCGTCGCAAACCAATCTTCATCGGAACTTCATGAGGCAGTCGTGCTCTTGATACGACTTCGTAACACCCCCTTGATACGTTTGGACCACATTGTCCTCAAGGGAGTTTTACATGAAACGATTTCGGTCCACTTTGGGCCTGATCCTCGCCTCTGGCGTGATCGCACTCAATCTCTATGCGCAGGGCGGGCAGGGTAGCATCGAGGGCTACGTCACCGATCCCACCGGCAACGCGATCCCCAACGTCACGATCACTCTTCGGATCCCGGCAACCGGGCAGACACGCCAAGTTACCTCTGACGATCAGGGGCACTATGTGGTCTCAGCGCTACCCGTCGGAACGTTTGAGGTCGAAGCGGTGGCCAGTGGATTTGCCGCTGCACGGGTTCCCGAGGTTGATTTGCCGGTTGGTCAAACGAAATCGCTCAACCTGGGCCTGAAGATCGCGACGGCCAGCACTCAAATCGACGTGCTGGAATCCTTCAACATTCTGAACGATGAAGATACGCACAACAGTGTCGTCATCAACTCGCGCTCGATCCGCGACCTGCCCATTCGCGGTCGCAACTTCCAGGAATTCGTTCAACTGACGCCGAACATCATGCAGGAAGGCAACCGCTACGGCATGGTGGTGAACGGGCAACGTTCGATCAACGCGAACATCTCCGT
>CANIIC010000106.1 GCA_947467395.1 Bryobacterales bacterium | reverse complement strand
GGTCTTCATCAGTAGGAAGCGGCCATCGGGAGCCATGTCCCAGGCGCGGCCTAGCGCGCCCCAGTAGTAGTTGTTGGGGAGCAGCGGCTGCGGCATCCCGAGCTTCAAACCGTTGCTGGTATCCACGTTCACGGCAAAGACCCCCTGCGCGCCGTTCGCGACGTAGAGGACCTTGCCTGACGGCGACCATACGGGCTGGGCGAACGCGCCCAGAGGAATTTGCTGCCGTCCCGCGTCGGGGTAGGGGCTGAAGGACGTTGCGGGCGCGCCGTTGGCAAGGGCGGCATACGCCAGCCACTTTCCAGTGGGATCCACAGCGGCCTCCACCACCGTGAATTGCGAATCGCGCAGCTGGCGAGGCGCACCGGAGGCCACCCAGTCTTTGCCCACGGGAATCCCAAACGGTCTCATGCCACCCGGTGTTGGCAGAATGGCGATCAACGTCGTCCTATCCGGGGTGAACCCATCCGCATAGACGTTGCCGCCCTTCACCGCGTCGAGCACTTTCTGGAAGGCTCCGGAGCCGTCGGCCGCGATGGAATACAAGGCCAGCCCATCGCCTTCTTTGGTCCGGAAGATGATCCGCTGTCCGTCCGGAGTCCAAATGGGATACTCCACTTGTTTGCCGAAATCCGGCAGGCGTGCAAAATTCTGGTTGGCGACGTTCCAGATCCAAATCTGGAAGCCCACCTGGATCGCCACGCGGTCGCCGGTGGGCGAGACGCGCGCGACGCGGTAGTTATCGGGCGGGGCGGGAAGCGGCGTCTCCTTCCCTTTCTGGTCTACCCAGGCCAAGGTGCGGATTCCTTCCACGGCTCCCAGCGCGGTCGTCCCCGCGCCGGACTGGTAGACAACCGTTCCGGATTCGGAAACGGCCAACTTTGGAATGCTCCCAATCACGATGCCATTCAGCATCGGAAACGGGCTGCCCACCGGGTTATAGCTCTGGTCCAGCGCCAGGGCAAGCACTTGCGAAGTAGGGTCGGGCGACCAATACACCAGATGGCCCCCGTTGCTGCCCGTTTTCACAAACGTACCCAGCGTGCCGTTGGCCAGCGTGCGGCGTGTGCCGTCGGCCAAGTCCTGCAGGACAATTTGCCGCGAGGCGATGGTGCCGTTCAGGCTAAACAGAATCTGTTTCCCGCCCGGCAGAAGTTGGGGGAAACCCACCTGAGCTGTTTCTTTGACGAGCAGTTTGGGTTGTCCGCCGTTCGCCGGGATGCTGAAGATACCCTGTCCGTTACTGGAATAGAGGATCTCTCCGTTTTCCATCCAGCGGGCACCAGCAGGCGTGGCGGTTTTTTCAACGATCACTCCGGCGGGACCGCCATTCACGGAGATTCTCTTGATCGCCGCTATGGAGCCCAGGCCCCCATCGAAGTACGCGACCTGTTGGCCGTCGTAGGAGAAGAACGGCAGCCTAGCGCCGCTGGTGCCGGGGAGCAGGGTGGATTCGAATGCGTCCAGCTTCCAGATCCGGAGCCCCTCCTCGGTGGGATAGACGATCTTCGATCCGTCCCTCGAAATCGCGAGGCTTGCTTCCCCCAGCAGGGTTTTGTCCAGGTCGAGGATGGTGCGGACAACTTGCGGCGCAGGCGGCACCGGAGCGGAGCGCATTCCGGCCCAGCCTGAGACCACGGCAATCGCCACCAGGGCTACCGCGGCTCCAGCCCATGTGCGCCAACTGCGGGGAGCAGTGGCGGTGGCAGCAGATGGGGCTGCGGACTGGGCTTGGCCCAGTTCCAGGAAAGCGTCCACGCCGCCGATATCGCGCAGGCGGTTGCGGGGGTCCTTCGCCAAGCATTTCTTCAGTAGCGGTTGAAGCTCCAGGGGAACGGCGCTGAGGTCGGGATCGATCTTGACGACGGAGGCCAGCGTATCGGTGAGATCTTCTCCCGTGAACAGTTTCTTGCCGGTGACCATTTCGCAGAGCACGACGCCGAAGGCCCAGATGTCGGCACGCTTGTCGACGGGCTTGCCGCGAGCCTGTTCGGGAGACATGTAGGCGGCGGTGCCCAAAACGACGCCCGCCTGGGTGGTGGCCATGGAGAGGGTGGGCGAGAGGTCTGGATCCTCACCGTCGCTGGCTGCGGTGCGTGGACCGATTTTCGCAAGGCCAAAGTCGAGCACCTTGACCGCTCCGTCCGTCTTGAGCATGACGTTGCCGGGCTTGAGATCACGATGCGTGATGCCCTTGTCATGCGCGGCTTCCAAGGCTGCGGCGATCTGGCGGGCAATGGCGAGTGACTCGTCGAGGGGAATCGCGCCTTCCTTGATCCGCGCAGAAAGCGTCTGGCCTTCGACCAGTTCCATGACCAGGTAGTTATCGCCGACGTCGTGCAGCGTGCAGATATTGGGGTGGTTCAGGGAGGAGATGACGCGGGCTTCGCGTTCGAAGCGGTCACTGAATTTTTGAGTGGAGACCTTGATGGCGACTTCGCGGCCGAGACGAGTATCCTTCGCCCGGTAGACCTCGCCCATGCCGCCTTTGCCGAGTGGACCGGCGATTTCGTAAGGCCCAAGTCTACTGCCCGGAGTTAGCGCCATGGTGGGTCAAGTCTAGCGCAGTGCGCGCTCAAGCGCCGTGGACGACCTTGCCTCCGACAATGGTCATGGCGGAGCGGACGTTGTGGATGTCCTTCTCTGGAATCGTGAAGTAGTCGCGGTCTAGGACGACTAGGTCGCCGAGCTTGCCGACTTCAATCGAGCCGATTTTGTCTTCCATCTTCATGAACCACGCGTTATTGCGGGTGAACAGGCGGATGGCTTCTTCGCGCGTCAGGTGTTGGCCGGGGTTGACCTGATCGCCGAAGGAGTTGATGCCGGTCACTGCGTACTGAATGTGCGACCACGGGTTCAGCGGGGCGATGTGGACGCCGTCGCCGTGGATGCCGACGGTGATGCCGTGATCAACGATCGTACGGAAGGGCGGACCTGCGACGACCTTGGGGTCGGCTGAAGTGACCCAGCGGAAGGCTCCGATTTCGACGCCGCAGTTCATGGCTTTGAGGCGGTCGAGCAGGTCCTTGTTTACTTCGGGCACATGATGGACCATCCAGCGGAGGTCGGAGATGCCGTACTGCTTGTTCATCTCCTCATACGCCTCGACGACTTGGCGCAGGCCGGCGAGGTTCTGCACGGCGTTCTCGTTGTGCCAGTGAGCTTCGGCGACTAAGCGCTGGGCTTCCTTCCACACGGCTCCTGCACCGAGCGGCGCGGCCCACTCCCCGATGGAGCCGGTCATCATCATGTCATCTCCGAAGTATTGGAACTGGTTGCGGAGGCGCTCTTTCAACTCGGGCAGGTTGGGGTCGGTCTGGTTCTGCAGGAAGTTCATCTGCAGTCGTGCGGTGGTCTTGCCTTCCTTGTGCAGTTCGAGCCAGGCGTCATACATACGGTACTGATCGAGGTTCGAGAGAATCTGCGTGGGATTCAAAGGACCGGGCGTGGGGAACAGTACCTGATCGAGCATCGAGGTGAGGCCGAGACTGGCGGAGTAATTCATCGCATCGATGGTGCTGCGGCGGCGGTCGGCAGCGGTCTGCAGCTTACGCAGTAAGTAGAGCGCGGAAGCGGAAGGTCCACCACCGGCGAAGCCCGCGGGTCCGATGGCTCCGGTGGCGGAGGTGTTGATGGGCTTGTAGTCGGGATGCGGCTTGGGGCCGGCGTCGATGGAATCGAAGTATTTCTTGCCGAGGGTGTTGGTGACGGCGGGTCCGGTGAAGCGCTCATAGAGGAGCACGGGGCGATCGGGCACGGCGGCGTCGAGTTCGGCGAGCGTGGGATGGCGATGCTCGGCCCACTGGTTGGGGTGCCAGCCGCCCATGGATGTGATCCAAGCTTGATTACCGGCGGCTCCATCGGGCGTGTCTTTGCGGCGAGCAGCCAGCGCGGCTTGGACTTCTTTGATGGAGGTCGTGTTCTCGAGGATGGTGTGATAGCCGGGACGATTGCCGAGGCTGACGATGTGGACGTGGGGCTCGATCAAGCCGGGGAGGACGGTGCGGCCTTTGAGATCGATGGTGCGGGTGGAGCGCGCGGGGAAGTTACCGGGATTGGGCTTGCCGTTGACCGAGACGAAGCGGCCGTTGTGGATGACGGCGCTGGTGGCGATGGTGTTGGCGGCGTCCATCGTGTGGATGCGGCCGTTGCGCAGGATGAGGGTTTCGGTTTCGGGAGCGTTTGCTTGAGGTTGGGCGTAGGCGGAAGCTGCGGCTCCGGCGGTGGTGGCGAGGAAGGTTCGGCGGCGCATGGTGGGTTCGATCATATCAAGAATTGGGCTCCGTTTTTCGCCTGCAACCGACTGGGCCGTAGGGAGTTAGACCGCAAATGGGTTCGTTTGGGAACTTTTGTTGTTGGTCGTGCGCGGGGCCGCATTGTGATCCACTCCTCGGGAGCAGGATGGGGGAATGGATCACGGAAGGATGGCTGGTGCGTGCGACAAGTCCTGCGGACGCGGGAGATTCAGATTTATGATTTCGGCGACTCGTAGTTGAACATCCACTGGATGCCGAACTGGTCGGTGAGCATGCCGAACTTGGCTCCCCAGGGGGCTTCGGAGAGGGGCTGTTCGATAGAGGCGCCTTGGGAGAAGGCGGCCCAGATGCGGTCGAGTTCTTCGACGGATTGGGGCTGGACGCTAATGCTGAAGTTGGTGCCCTTGGTGAGGGTGCCGGGCATGCCGGGGAGGGTGTCGGACGCCATGAGGACGGCGGCTCCGTTCTTGAGGTTCGCGTGCATGATGCGGGCTTTGGCGGCGTCGGGAAGTGCGGCGGACATTTCGGGCATGTCGCCGAAGGTGTGGAAGGTGAGTTCCCCACCGAGGCATTGTTGGTAGAAGGTCATGACCTGGCGGCAGTTGCCATCGAAGTTGAGGTAGGTGATGAGGGGGCCCATGGGGAGAGGGTAACGCAGGAAAGTCCCTCTCCGATCATGCCTCTAGCGCGAGATCAACAATCAGGGGCCGATGGTCACTGTACGTGCGCCAAGCGTCATACGTCCCGATCTCGACCGCCTGAACACTGGGCATCCAGGCTTTGGGAAGAAAACAATAATCGATGTGGTACGGCTTCTTCTCATTCCACTGGAGATAGAAGGTTGGTCTTGTCTCCTTACCGTGTTGTTCCGAGTGAAATTGGTGGTAACAACTCTCTAGTCCCCAATCATCCATTCGCTTGACCAAGCCTGTGTGGCTGAGATCCATAGCGCGTTTGTGATCCCAAATCGCATTTGAATTGAGATCGCCAATGAGAACGGTGGTTGACGAGCGGAACAGGTCTTCGTAAATATCCACCGCGCGTACAACACACTCGATGTACCGGCACTCTTGATTCACCTTGGCCCACACCGCAAGCAAGACGAAAGACTGCGGCCCATGGACCTCAATGGGAATGACGTACTTAGGGGCGTCTCTCTGCGGCAACGCACGAAGCCGATAATCGCCGCTAGCAATTATGGCCATGCCCTGTTTCGGATCATCCCCAAACCAGAGGCATTGTTCAGACTGCGTGACGGGTCTACCGCATTCTTGAATAACAGCAACATCTGCAGACAGTCCATCAATAGCCGGCACCTTCCTAGCGAAGGCGCCACGCCCGCAGTTCCATGTCACAAGTCGCATTATTCACGCGTACTGCGTCACGATCAACGACGCGGGCGTCGGCTCGAGCGCTTTCATCTCACTTGCGCCGAAACCTGCCGCTTTGAAGGTGCGGTCGAATTCTTTGAAGGTGTAGGCGTCACCGTGGTCGGTGCTGCCGAGCATCATCAGGGAGAAGGCGCCGGCGAAGGGTGGGGTGACGCGGTCGTCGTTGGGGACGAATTCGACGGTCACCATTTTGCCGCCGGGCTTGAGAGCGGCTCGGATGCGCTGGCAGAGTTTCACGTTGGTGGCTTCATCGAAGTGATGGAAGAAGTTGGGGACCAGGACGATGTCGTAGCCGGTACCGAAGTCCACTTCAAAGGCGCTGCCGGGGATGGTGGTGTAGCGGTCGGCGACTCCCATTTTCTTCGCGTTGTCTTGCGCAACTTCGAGGACGTTGCTCCAATCCTGGCCGACGATGTGGGCGCCGGGGTTGAAGCGGGCGACGGAGATGCCGAAGATGCCGTGGCCGGCGGCGATGTCGAGGACTTTGATGGGGTCGCCGGGCTTGGTGATATTGGCGGCCATCATCTGCGCGGGCATGCCCATCATGGGCGTCATTGAGCGCGCGAATTCGACCCACACTTCGTCATTGGGAGCGAGCGTGCTGTGGAAGACGGCTCCGCCTTTGCGCACGGCTCCGGTGGTGTCGTCGAAGTTGTGGCGCATGATGTCATGCGTGAGGAAGTTCGCGACGGTGCCCATGTAGGCGGGCGAGTTCTTGTCGAGGAAGATGCCGGTGTCGGGCGCGAGGCCGTAGTGGCCGTCGGTCTTGGTGAGGAAGCCTTGGATGGTGAGGTAGTCGCAGAGGATGCGGACGCCTTTTTCCGAGGCCTGGCACTTGGGCGCGATGGCGGCGGGGGTGGTGGCTCCGGCGGCGACGTGGGTGAAGATTTCGAGGTCGAGGCCGGCTTTGAGGGCCATCGGGAGTTGGTAGGCACAGAGAGCTTCGAGGAGTTTACCGGGGTTGGGGGCGGACATGGAGGTAGTTTACAGGAGACCGGAGTCAGGAGACAGGAGCCAGAATGCGGCGGGAGTTATACTGAGCCCGTGGTGACGAGGTCTCGAATCGACTGGGTGCTGGAAGCGGTCGCGCTGACGGCGGTGCTGAGTGCGTTGGCTCTGGTGATCGTGTATTGGCCGCAGATTCCGGAACGGTTTGTGAACCTGGGGTATCGGTATGGGCGGGCTCCGGGGGTCGCGGGGATGATGACGGCTCGGAATGTGTTGTGGATGGTGATGGGGATCGATGCTCTGGCGTATGTGGGGCTGACGCTGGGGGCTCGCGGGGGCGGGTTGTTTGAGATTCCGGCGGAGTTGGAGAGGCAGTCGCCACACTTGCGGCAGATGCTGTTCAGCATGGTGATCGTGATGAAGACAGTGCTCGCGTTGTTTGGGGTGTATCTGGTGTGGGCGCTGGTGAATGTCGGGTTGCGGCGCGGGGGTGGGCTGAGCGGTGGGTTCCTGACGGTGTTCACGCTGGCGGTGCCGGTGCCTCTCGTGTTCTATACGCTGCGGATGAGGAAGTATCAGAAGTAGAAGGCAGGAGACAGGAGTTAGGAGTCAGAAGGAGGATGCTGCGCGGGCATTCTGACTCCTGACTTCTGGCTCCTACCTACCATTCGAGCACGTAGCCCTTCTTCCCTACATTCATGGCCCGGGTGGCGCCCATTTGAATCACCTTGCCTTCGGCTTCGTGGATGTGGCCGCAGAAGAAGTGTTGGGGCTGGTGGAGTTCGATGAAGTCGCGGACGGCTTGGCTGCCGGCGTGGAGGCCTTCGTGGATGCGGTCGAGGGCGGTGTTGAGAGGCGGGGCGTGGCAGACCAGGATCAGGGGCTTCAGGGCGGCAAAGGGGGCGAGGTGGGCCGCCATCTCCTCCTCCGTATATTCGCCGGGGGTGGCGAAGGGGGTCGGGGAGGAGTAGCCGAGGCCGGCGATGTGGACGCCACCCAGCTCGATCGACTTGCCGTGGAAGTTATTTAGGCCGTGACGGTTACAGAAGTCAACGATATCGGCGGAAGACTCGTGATTCCCGGGTAGGACGTAAGTTTTTTCGGCTTGGGGGGTCATCCAGGGGGCCATTTTGTCGAGGCCGCGGCCCCAGTTTACGAGGTCGCCGGCGGCGATATAGAGGTCGGCCGGGGTATCCATCGCCTGTTGGAGAGAACGGGCGTCACTGTGGATGTCGGAAAAAACCATCAAGCGGGGCATTCAGCTATCATAGTGATAGCGTCGATAGTAGTGGTAGACCCTTTCCATGCAAGAAGATCCAGCACAACCAAACATTAACAGCTGGTTTGAAGATGAGCTCTTCAGCCAATACCGCACTGACAAGCGGACAGTCGATTCCAGTTGGGGACAGGTATTTGAGGACAGCAGCCACGCCAATGGCACCCAGAACGGGTACACGGCGGCGGCTACGGCTCCGCCTCGGGTAGAGTTCCAGGAAATGAAGGCTTTGGCAGCGCCTGCCGCGCCGAGCCCTGGGGCAAAGACTCCCGATACTCCGCCGGTGGCGGTGGCTCCCGACGATCAGGTGACGCAGTTGCGGGGACCCGCACTGAAGATCGCCGAGAACATGTCGGCCAGCCTCGCGATTCCGACGGCGACCAGCCAGCGCGTAATCGCGGTGAAGGTGATCGATGAGAATCGTCGCCTGATCAACGATTACCGGTCGGCGCAGGGCAAGAGCAAGCTGTCGTACACGCACATTGTGGCTTGGGCGATCGTGCGCGCAATTGAGCGCGTGCCGGCGTTGAACCAGGCGTTCTCCATGACGGGCGGCGATTCGTTCCGGATCGTGCGCGGGCATGTGAATTTGGGCTTGGCGGTGGACGTCGCCGGCAAGGATGGCGCTCGTTCGCTGAAGGTGCCTTCGGTGAAGGCTGCCGAGAGCAAGACCTTCGCGGAATTCGTAGCGGCGTACGACGATCTGGTGAAGCGTGCGCGCGACAACAAGCTGACGATGGCGGATTTCGAAGGCACGACGATTTCGCTGACGAATCCGGGTACGGTGGGCACGATTGGTTCTGTACCGCGGTTGATGCCGGGCCAGGGCGCGATCATCGCGACGGGCTCGATCGATTATCCGGCCGAGTATCGTGGCGTTCCGGAAGAAACGCGCACGTCGATGGGCCTGAGCAAGGTCATGATGACCACCTGCACCTACGATCACCGCGTGATCCAGGGTGCGGAATCGGGCATGTTCCTGCAGGCGATGCAGCAGTTGCTGGAAGGCGAACACGGCTTCTACGACAACATGCTGCGCGATCTGGGCATCGCGGCGAGGGCGTGGAAGTGGGAAGCGGATCAGGCGTCGGCTCCAATGGTGAACACGGATCCGATGAAGCAGGCGGGCATTGCCCGCTTGATGCAGGCGTGGCGGGAACGTGGCCATCTGGTGGCCGATATTGACCCGCTGGGCGCGGCGCGCAAGCCGCATCCGGATCTGGAGCCTTCGAGCCATGGGCTGACGATTTGGGATCTGGATCGGACGTTCCATTGCGGTCCGTACGGCGTGATCACGCTGCGTTCGTTGATGGAACGCCTGCGCACGACGTATGCGGGTAAAGCGGGCGTGCAGTTCATGCACATCGACGATCCGGAACAGCGCAACTGGATTCAGAAGCGCGTGGAATCGGCTCCGTCGCAGTGGGAACTGGACGCGACGGCGCAGCGCAAGGCGTTGAAGGACATCATCCTGGCGGAAGGTTTCGAGGGCTTCCTCGAAAACCGCTTCAAGGGCCACAAGCGCTTCTCTCTCGAAGGCGGAGAGACGATGATCGCGATGGTGGAAGATCTGCTGGAGCGCGGCGCGGCGTCGAACGTTCACGAAGTGGTGATCGGCATGGCGCATCGCGGCCGGCTGACGCTGCTGGCGAATGTCATCGGCAAGGGCGTGGCGCAGATGTTCTCCGAGTTTGAAGGGGACATCGATCCGGAGCACGAACAAGGCACCGGCGACGTGAAGTATCACTTGGGCGAAGCCAGCCTGCGCAAGATGTCGCAGGGCGAGATCACCGTTTCGGTCGCAGCGAACCCGAGCCACCTGGAAGCAGTGAATCCAGTGGTGGAAGGTATCGTTCGTCCGAAGCAGGACAAGCTGGGCGACACAAAGCGCGAGCGCGTGATTCCGCTGTTGATTCACGGCGACGCGGCGGTCGCGGGCCAAGGCATCACGCAGGAAGTTCTGAACTTCAGCCAGATCGAAGGCTACAACACGGGCGGCTCCATCCATCTGGTGATCAACAACCAGATCGGGTTCACGACCGATCCGCACATGTCGCGTTCGACGACGTATTGCACGGACGTGGCGCTGGGCTCGCAATGCCCGGTGATTCACGTGAACGGCGACGATCCGGAAGTCTGCATGTGGGCGATGCAACTGGCGCTGGAGTATCGCCAGAAGTTCCACCAGGACATCTTCATCGACATGTTGTGCTTCCGTAAGTACGGACATAACGAAGGTGACGATGCGAGCTACACGCAGCCGATCATCTCGCGCCAGATTCTGGCGAAGAAGTCGGTGGGCACGGTGTACTCCGATCGCTTGGTGAAGGACGGCGTCGTGACGGCGCAGGAAATCACCGCGTGGCAGGAAGAGCAAAAAGCGTACCTGTATCAGATTTACGATCAGACGCAGAAGGCGAAGGAAGCGTTCGAACTGCATGAGATGAATCCGGTTTCGCCGGAAGACATGCCGACCGACGTTCCGCCGACCGCAGTGAGTCGCGCACAATTGGAGCGCGTACTGGAAGCGGCGACAAGTTTCCCGGCCGATTTCCATCTGCATCCGAAGCTGGTGAAGATGGTGGAGAAGCGCCGCCAATCGGGCGACGGCACGCATGTGGATTGGGCGACGGCGGAAATGCTGGCGTTCGGCACTCTGCTGCTGGAGGGCACTCCGGTGCGCTTGAGCGGTCAGGATTGCGGTCGCGGCACGTTCAGCCAACGTCATGCGGAGTATCACGATTACGACACGAACGCGTTGTATTCGCCGCTAAAGCACATGGCTCCGGATCAGGCGAAGTTCGAGGTGTTGAACAGCCCGCTGAGCGAGTACGGCGTGCTGGGCTTCGAGTTCGGCTACAGCGTGGCAGATCCGTTCGCGCTGGTGATGTGGGAAGGCCAGTATGGCGACTTCGCCAATGGCGCGCAGATCATGATCGACCAGTTCATCGTCTCTGCCGAAGCCAAGTGGGGGCAGCCGAGTGGTTTAGTGATGCTGTTGCCGCACGGTCAGGAAGGCGGCGGTCCAGAGCATTCGAGTGCTCGCTTGGAACGCTTCCTGCAGTTAGCCGGTGAGAACAACATCACGGTGGCGCATCCGACGACTCCGGCGCAGTACTTCCACTTGCTGCGGCGCCAGATGCGCGGTGGCGTGGATCGTCGCGGGTTGCGGAAACCGTTGATCGTGATGACGGCGAAGAGCCTGCTGCGTCATGCGAAATGCGTGGCGACGCTGGACGAATTGACGAACGGCTCGTACATGCCGGTGGTGGCCGATGCAACGGTGGCCGATCCGTCGAAGATCACACGCGTGCTGGCTTGCGCGGGCAAGATCTACTACGAGTTGGTGACGGCGCGCGAACAACGTGGCGCGACCGATACCGCGATCGTGCAATTACCACAGATCTACCCGTTCCCGAAGCCGGAGTTCCAGGCGGTTCTGAAGCAGTATCCGAATGCACAAAACATCGTGTGGGTACAGGAAGAGCCTCGGAATATGGGCGCGTGGCCGTTTGTGAAGGGCCGTATTTCGCCGCTGATGAAGGATGGTCAGCAGTTCGGTTATGCGGGTCGTCCGGAGAGCGCGAGTCCGGCACCGGGTTCGCCGAAGCGGCACGCCAAGGAACAGGCGAGCTTGATCGAGGCGGCGTTTGCGCCTCCGACCATCGCCCGCCGGTATCGTGGCAAGCTGGTGCGGCGGCCGAAGCAGTAGCCGTCGAAGCGAAACTCAAACAAACTCGGAACGCGGCTCAGAAATGGGCCGCGTTTTTATTTAGGAAGTCGTCGAAACTGTACGGAGCCCGACCGGTGAGGGTTTGGACGTCAGGTGAAACGGCGGCGAATTTGTCGTCTGCGAAGTCGGTGTTGATTTTCGCAAGATCGGACGCAAGCCACGCGGGCACGCCGGCTGCGGTCATGCCTTGCACCACGGCGGCTTCGGGGACGTTCATGAACTCAACGGGCTGGCCGAGGGCCGTCGAGAACTTCGCGGCCACCTGAGCGTAAGTGAGCGCTTCCGGTCCCGTGATCAAGTACGTCTTGCCGCCAAAGTTCGGATTCAAGGCAACCGCGACAGCGGACGCCGCGATATCGCGTACGTCGACGAAGGGGATGTGGCCATCGCCTCCGTTGCTGAACAACTTGCTGGTAGCTCGCATAGCGCCGACTTGTCCAAGCAGGTTCTGCATGAACGAGTGTGGACGAAGATGTGTGGCCTCGATGCCAGAGTTGGTGAAGTCGCGTTCGGTTTCGGCGTTGGAGCGGAGCAAATAAAGCGGCGAGTGGAGCGAGGCACCGACGACAGAGATTCGGATGATGCGCTTCACTCCGGCCTGCTTGGCAGCAGCCAGAAAGCGCGCGTGTTGCGCGGATTGTTCCAGATCGGCCGCAGTGGTCAGGATGGCGGTCTCAATCCCGGACAGCGCGGGGACAAGGGTTTCCGGGCGATCCAGATCGGCCACAACGGATTCGACACCAGGGATCGGCTGTGATAACTTGCGCACGCCTCCGCGGACGGGATGTCCGGTGGCGACGAGCAGAGCGGCGGCTTCCGCTCCGACCTTACTGTTAGTGCTGGCGATGAAGATGGGCGGCATGGCGATGTAGATGGCACCCGCTTCCGCTAGGATGCAGAGTTTCTCACGAGCTTGGCTGTGGTGATGGCTTGGCCGAGGTGGCGCTGCGAATGTTCGGCGATGTGGACCAGCAGGCCGAGCACGGTGGTAGGCAAGCGTTTGCGACCGATGAAACGGGGCTCATGGATGGTGGCGGGATCGATGGTGCGAAGTCGGGCTTCGGTGGCCGCCAGAGTGGCATCGACGGTCGCGAGGAGTTCGGAGAGCGTCGCGCCGGGGGCGGCTTCTTCTTTCATCGACGCGAGTTGATCCGCCGTGAGTGATTCGTTCATCAGGTAGGCGGTAAGTCGCTCGATGCTTCCGGCGATGTGGCGGAGATGGAAACCAACGGAGGCGATGGAGCCCTGTTGCATCCAGAGTTGTTCTTGCGTGAGGCCCGCGGTGTATCTAGCGAGGTCTTCGCGGACCATCTGGAAGCTGAAGAACACGGGCATCACCAGAGGTTCGATGCCGGGGATCGGGCCTCTCATCCAGGGTTCAAGGGAAAGGTCGGGAGCGCTCATGCTCTCAGACTACTCGATACGCGCAGTGGATTCGGTGGACCGGGCGCTTTCGTTGCCGGTCATATCGATGGCAGTGACGGTGTAGCGATAGCGCTTCCCTGCCTCGACGCGAGGGTCGGTGTAGGCGGGGAGGCCGATGTTCGCAGCGATGCGCTCGAAGGCTCCGTCGTCGGTGGCTCGGAAGATATTGTAGCCGGCGAGATCGTCTTCGGTGTTGCGCGCCCAGGAGAGATCGATGGAAGTGGTGCCTGCGAGGGCGGTGAGACCGGTGGGGACAGCGGGGGCGAAGGTGTCGATGGGTGCGATGTCCGAGGTCGCAGAGGGTAAGCTACGCTGGGTTTCGCCGTTGAGCCCGAGCACGGTGTACTGATAACGTCCGCCGAAGGTGGCAGTTTGGTCCATGTAATTCGCAGCGTCGACCTCCGCAAGTGGCTCGGGCTTGGGATCGGGCACCGAGAGCACGGCTCGCAGCACGCGATAGCGCGGCGCGTTGCCGGCCCACTGGAGGCGAACGCCATCGGCAGTGCTGGTGAGCGCAGGCGCGGTGGGCGTGGTCAGGGGAGCGTTGACGGTAAGGTAGGCGTAGTTCGAAAGGTCGGACTGGCGACCGCTTTTGCCGGTGGTGCGAACGCTGAGGATGAGTTGTTGCCCGGTCCAGTCGGCGGCGGGGATGTCGAAGGTGTACTCGCCGGTTTGACGCGCGGTCACTTGATAGCGGCGGGCGGTGGCGAGCCAGCGGTCGCGAGCAAAGTTCGCCTCGGAGGGACCCGCGTAGAGATCGATGGAATCGAAGCTGGTGACCGGAAGCTTCTCGGTAGTTTCCGTGGGCGGGGTGAAGTTGACTACGATGCGGTCGCCGATTTCGGCAACCTTCAGATCAGTGATCGGCGTGGGGATATTGAGGGCGGGGGGCTGCGGCGGACCAACATAGCCGCAACCCGCCAACGCCAGCAATAGCGCAGCCGAAAGAAGAAGCCTCACAGAATATACCGGCTGAGATCCTGATCCTTGACGATATCCGCGAGTTGCTT
>CANIIC010000105.1 GCA_947467395.1 Bryobacterales bacterium | reverse complement strand
TTTCCGAACTGATGCTGCACGCTGAGGTTCCAGGTGTAGGTTGCGGGACCCTTGGCATCCGGTTGTTGGGCGACGAACGTTCCGAACGGGACGAACGGTGCGTTGGCACCCTGTTGCGTCGGGAACGGGCTGCCACCGGCAGTGTTCACGTAGGGATTCGCGAATGGGACCGGGCCCACCGTGGTGACGGTGCTGGCGAACGGAGGAGCCGTGGCGGGTGTGGACATGATCTGGATGTTCGGGAAGTCATACGAGATGCCGCCCGAGGCGCGAACGGACGTCTTGCCGTCCCCGCGAGGATCCCATGCGAGGCCCACGCGTGGCGCGAATTGATTCCAGCGATTGTTCACGCCAGTCTTGCCGATGAAGCCTGGGTCGCCCGCGTACAACAATCCCGGAGGCGCGTTCTTGAAGACCGTGCTGCGCTTGCCGGCCTTGAAGTCGTCCAGGTTGAAGTTGTAGACCGCGCCGTTGTTCAGGCCCTGAGGTAGGAAGGGTTCCCAGCGCATGCCGTAGTTCAGCGTGAGGCGCCGCGTGATCTTCCATGTGTCCTGCGCGTACATGCTGTGGCCCCACTTGTAAGTGAACACCGTGTTCGGCGTCGCCTGCGTCATGGAGCTCATCTGGCCGGTCATGAAGTCGGCCATGCCCAGGCCGGTGGTCTGTCCGTTGAAGGCGAATGAGACGCCCGCGAACACGTTCGCCTTCTGGCTGTGCTGATACTTGAAGCCGGAATAACCGAACGCGAACTGATGCGAGCCGCGCGTGACGCTGATGTCATCGCTCAACGTGAGGTACGTGGGGATGAAGGTGGCCTGAATCGCGGTGCCGACGCCAATATTGAAGCCGCCAGTGACGTTCACCACGGTCTGATGCGGCACGTAGCAGTAGATGTTCACGCCGATGTCGCAACCGGAGAAGTAGTCTTCGTTGTAGCGCAGCACCGCCACGCGATTCGCCGCGAAACGGAACTGGTTTACAACGTTCGGGGAAGCTAGATACGTGTGGCCGATGGCCGCCGTTTGGGCCAGGTTGTCGAGGCCGCCGCCAGTGGAATCCAGGATGTTGCCGGAGAGTCCGTAGGAGGGCGGCTGACTATAGGTGGTGGCCATGTAGCGACCGAACAGTTGCTGCTTGGCACTGAGGTTGTAGTCGACGCGGCTCAGTACCTGATGTTCATTGATCTTGCTGATGGGCCCGTAGGAGACTTTGCCGCAGGCATCCGAGGTCTTCGGGAGGAACTTCGCGACGGCCACGGCCGGGGCGCTAAAGCGGCTGATGGGGATCTGCTTGCCTGCGAAGGTGCCCCCGTTGGGATCCTTGATGGTGGCGGGGAAGGTGCTGCAGCCGCTGAAATCACCCGCCAGCATCTGCGTGGTGGGCACGAAGCCGGTGAGGTCCGATGGATCGGAGCGGGTTCTGGTTCCCTGATACCCGGCGAAGAAGAACAGCTTGTTCTTCAGAATGGGTCCGCCGATGGTGCCGCCAAACTGATTGCGCTTCAGCGTGTCGCGGCGAGCAGCAAAGAAGTTGCGCGAGTTCATGTTGCCATTGCGCAGGAACTCGAAGAGGCTGCCATGAAACTGATTCGTTCCGCTTTTGACGGACGCAGATACAGCGGCAGAGGCGTGCGTGCCGTTCTGCGCGGTCATGGTGCTGGTCTCGACCTTGAATTCCTGCAGCGCATCCGGGAACGGAAACGGCAGGTTCACCGCGTCGAACAGGTTGTTGTACATCGTGCCGTCGAGCTGGTAGCCGATGCCTGATAACTGGCCGCCGGCGACGGAGATATTCAGACCGCCGGGCATGCCTGCAGTGCCGTTCTTACCTCCGGGGACAGCCGCGCCGACCAGCTGGATCAGTTCGACCGGATTGCGCCCGTTCAGTGGGAGTTCCAGGATGCGTTTGTTTTCCAGCACCGCGCCGATGCTGGTGGTTTGCGTCTCGACCATCAGTGCGTCGGCGGTGACTTCGATGGTCTGGGTGACCGCCCCGACTTGCAGCGTTACGTTCACCGTGGGATTCGCACCGACTTGCAGCACGATGCCGGTTTGCGCCGCAGTGGCAAATCCGCTTTTGCTGACTTCCAGGCGATAGGGGCCGATGGGCAGGTTCGGCAACACGTAGGTGCCGTCCGGTCCGCTGGTGACGGCGCGTTCGGTGCCGGTGGCGGTTTGAGTGGCTTTCACGTCCGCACCGGGTAGAGCGCTGCCCGTTGGATCCGCGATGATGCCTTGAATTTGCGCTGTGGCTTGGCCGAACAGACTGGCCGCGCTGAGCGAGAAAGCGAGTACAATCCTACTGAGATTGCGAGACATACTTCCCCCTTCTGATGTGTGACCCCGGGGGGCACCCGGGACCCCGTGTTTCAAAAACTGGGCGGGATCGTATCACACACGGCCTCCGGAGGGAAGCCAACGCAAAAAGGCCGCAACCAGGAGATCCCGGCTGCGGCCTTTTCTAAGGAGAGAGCTTGTTGCTTAGGACGCGACGTGCGGCGTCAGCATCTTGATGACTTCCGGCTTGGGCATCGCGCCCACGCGCTGGTCGACGACCTTGCCGCCCTTGAACAGGAGCAGCGTCGGAATGCTGCGGATGCCGAAGCGCATCGCGGTTTGTTGGTTGTCATCGGTATTCATCTTGCCGATTTTGACCTTGCCCGCGTACTCGGTCGCCAAGGCGTCCACTGTGGGGCCCATGGCCTTACAGGGTCCGCACCACGGCGCCCAGAAATCGACGAGCACCGGCGTGTCCGAATTAATCACGTCCTGATCGAACGCGGCGTCTGTAAAGTTGAGTGTGTTTTCCCCGGCCATGTTTGGTTCCTTAAAGTTTCCTGTTACGTACTTTATGATGCGGGATCGGGCCGAAAGGATGCAACTTCTGTAAGTGCTTACGATCCTTCAGTCTACGTTGATTCCGTGCTGTCCGTTACGGTGCGATGCGCCAGATAGAGGTCGCGATAGGCAAGCGCGGAGGCGTTCCAGGAGAAATCGCGCGTCATGCCGGCGACCATCCGATCGTTCCAGGCGGCGCGGTTCGGGAAGGCGGCCAAGGCGTCGGCGAGCGCTCCCTGCAAGGCTTCGGCCGAGAATTCCTCGAACAGGAAGCCGGTCGAAGAATCCACCGTATCGGCCAAACCACCCGTTGCTCGCACGATGGGTACGGTGCCGTAGCGCAGGCTGTAAATCTGATTGAGGCCGCACGGTTCGTAGCGCGAGGGCATCAGGAACATGTCGGCACCGGCCTCTATGCGATGCGAGAGGCCGTCGTCGTAGCCGATGCGGACGGCGAATTTATGCGGGTAGGTAGCGGCCAAGGTGCGGAACATCGCCTCCGTAGCCGCGTCGCCGGAGCCGAGTGCGACGATGGCCACGTCCTGTTCGGCCAGCCATTCGGCGATCGTGCCGACGAGGTCGAGGCCCTTCTGCTCGGCGAAGCGGGAAACGATGCCGATGACAGGGCGAGCGTCGTTCGCGGGCAAGCCCATTTCCGCTAGCAGTGCGCGCTTGCACGCGAGCTTGCCGGAGAGGTCGCTCACGGAATAATGCGTCGCTGTGTGCGGGTCGACCTCCGGACTCCAGATCGCGTAATCGACGCCGTTCAGGATGCCGGTGAGTTTATTGGCGTGATCGCGCAGGACGCCGTCCATGCCGAAGCCTTGCTCCGCGGTCTGAATCTCACGCGCGTAGGTGGGGCTGACGGTGGTGACGGCGTCGGACCAAACGATGCCGCCTTTCATGAAGCTGACCTGATTCCAGAACTCGAGCCCGCTGGGGGTGTAGATCATAGGATCCAGGCCCAGCTCGGTGACGGTTTCCGCTCCGAAATTTCCCTGATACCCCAAGTTGTGAATCGTGAAAATGGTGCGCGCGTGAAGGAACAGCGGATCCATCGCGAGCGAACTCTTCAGCAGCGGAGCGAGCAGGCCGGATTGCCAGTCGTGGCAATGAAAGAGGTCGGCGCGGAACAAGTGTCGCGCGATGCCGACGGCAGCCTGGGTGAGCGCGGCGAAGCGAATGTGATTGTCGGGGAAGCTGCCGGTCGCGTCGCCGTAGATGCCGGGGCGATTGTAGAGCGGGGGACAGTCGACCAGGAAATAGAGGACTTCATCGAGGATCACTTCGTCGATGTTGGCGGTGTAGAGATGTGCCCCGATGGTGACGGGCAGCGAATGCCACACGCGGCGCGCGCCTTCGACCTTGACCGAGGCATACTTCGGTAGCACGACGGCGACGTCGTCGCCCAGTGCGGCACAGGCTCGCGGCAAGGCGCCCAACACGTCGGCCAAGCCTCCGGTTTTGGCGAACGGCGTCGCCTCTGAAGCGATATGAAGAATCCTCACGCGCCTGTCCTTTGCAACAAATGCTTCTGTACTTTGCCCAGCGCGTTGCGCGGTAACTTTTCCACCAACTCAAAGCGGCGCGGGATCTTGAACGAGGCCAGACTCTGGCGGCACGTTGCTTCGAGCGCGGCAAGATCTACGGCTTCGCGCGCCACGAGATACGCGACCGGCACTTCGCCGCGCACGGGATGCGCTTCGCCCACGACGGCTGCTTCCGAGACGCCGGGTTGTTCCATCAGGAACTCCTCAATCTCGCGCGGGTAGATGTTGAAGCCACCTGAGATGATGAGGTCGCTACGGCGTCCGCACAGCGTGTGATATCCGTCGGCGGAGCGCACGCACAGGTCGCCCGTCTTGAACCATTCGCCATCGAAGGCGTTGCGTGAGGCTTCTTCACGACGCCAGTAGCCGGCGAAGACGTTGGGGCCTTTGAGATACACCTCGCCGGTTTCGCCGTCGGGAACGTCCTGACCTTCGCTGTTCGCCACGCGCACGGTGATGCCAGGGAGAGGGAAGCCGACGCTTCCCGGCCGCCGTTCTCCATCGTACGGATTGGAGATATTCATCAGCGTTTCGGTCATGCCATAACGTTCCAGGATCGTGTGACCAAACAGCTTGCGGAAATCTTCGAGCGTCTGCGCAGGCAGCGGTGCGGAACCCGAGACAAAGAGCCGCATGCGCTGGCCGATCTCGCGCGCGGCATCGGGCGCGGTTTCGAGCAAGCGGACGTAAACCGTGGGCACGCCGAAGAACAGTGTGGGCTGGAAATCGAGGAAGGTCGCGGTGGCTTTCTCGTGTTCGAAGCGCTCTAGCAATCGCATGAGGCAGCCTGAAAGCAGCCAGCAATGAATGCCGTTGCCGAGTGCATGAACGTGGAACAGCGGCAGCGCAAGCAGGAAGCGATCGTCACTGGTGATGCGCCATTCCTTCACCAGCGTGGAGCCGTTGAAGTGGAAGTTCCCGTGCGTGAGCACCGCACCCTTCGAGACTCCGGTGGTGCCGGAGGTGTAGACCAAGGCTGCGGGCGAATCCATTGTGAGTGGCACGGCGGAGAGCTCGGAGGACTGGTCCGCGGCTGAGGCGCGCAGGGAATGGAGTTCGGCGTCGGTGATGTAGAGCTTTGGGTCGGCGTCGCTGAGGATGTGGTTCAGCTCACGCTCGCGATAGAGGATGTTGATGGGAACAAAGATGACTCCGAGCTTGATGCAGGCCAGGAAGAGATCGATGAAGTCCGGCGAGTTAGCGAGGTAGACGCAGAGACGATCGCCGCGCGTGAGGCCGCGAGCCGTCAGCGCGTGCGCCATGCGATTGCTGCGGGCGTCGATTTCGCCGAAGGTGTGGGTGGTTCCTTGCCACTCGAGCGCGGGCTCAGCGGCGCGGTGGAAAAGGGAAACTGCGAAGCGGTCGCGGAGATTCATGGGGCCGAGTTTCAGAGTAGCAAGCTCAGAAACCCGGCCCCATGAGACTACCTGGTGATGCCAGCCTTCTTGAAGTCGCCTGCCTTGAAGTAGGAGATCGACTCCGGCTTCAGCCACTTCTTCACCACGGCATTCAATTGCGCGACCGTGGCGCTGCTGACCGCCTTCTCCAGATCGATGTCCCGCTGCATGGTGCGGCCCAGTTCGGCTTGGCTGGCGAACAGTGTCGCAAGCTGAGCATCGTTGGTGCGCCCGATGAGACGTTCCTGCAGGAACGCTTCCTTCGCGATCTTCAATTCATCTTCGGTGAAGCCCTTGTCGAGCAACTGCGCCAGTTCGTCTTTAAATGCGGCTTCCACTTTCAGTACGTTTTCCGGAGCGAACGTGGAGCCCAGATTAAACACCGCCAGTTTATCGCGCGAGTCGGCCTGGAAGCTGGTGTTGGTGCCGTAGCTCAGGCCTTCCTTCTCACGAATGCGACGCCACACGCGACTCTTCGGGTCGCCACCAAAAATCAGGTTGGCGAGGTAGAAGGTCGGGTAGTCGACGTCCTGTTGGTCCATCGGCATCTGCAGGATCGCGTACAGGTACGCGTTCGCTTTGTCCGGAGCTTCCAGCGTCTGGTTTACACCCGCCACCGCAGTGAACGAATCGGTGATGCGCGAGTACGGCTTCGGGCTCTTCCACTTGCCGAACAGTTCTTCGATTAACGGGCGAATCTCTGCCGGATCGAAGTCGCCGACCACTGCGATTTCGCCATTCGACGCGCCATAGAAGTCCTTATAGAACTGCTTGGCCTGATCGAGCGTGGTCGCCCGGACGCGAGCCAGCTGCTCGTCCGGATTCAGCGTGGAGCGAGGATCGTCGAGCGGGTAGTGGTTCACGTGCTTGTTGCGAGCCGTGCCTGCGATGGTGGCCGGTTCGCTGCGCTGCGCTTCAATCGCCGCGATGCGGCCGCGTTGGATTTCGTCGAAATCCGCCTCGGGGAACGTAGGCGTCTGGAGGATCTCCGCCATCAACTTCAGCGAATCCACCAGGCCCGCGCGCACCGTGTTTACACTGGCCGTGGCTCCGTTCAGGTTGCCCTGCACGCGAACCTGCGATTTCAAACGATCCTGCAGGTCCTGTAGTTCCTGCCGGGAGTGCTTCGTCGTGCCGCGCATCAGCAGCGATCCGGCGGCCTGCGCCGCGCCCTGCTTGCCGGTGAGGCTCTGCAGATCACCCCAGTGGAACGCGAGATTCGCTACCACCGTGCCGCCTCGCGTCTTCTTCGGCAGCAGCACCAGCTTCAAGCCGCTGGGTAGAGTCAGGCGGGTCACGCGCGATTCGATGTTGCTGGGCGACGGGTCAAACGCTTCGCCTTCCTGCGTCGGCGCGCGGCCGGTGTAGCCGTTCAGCGCTGCCGTCAGATCCGGAGCAGCAGGAACTTCGGCGCGCTTCGGCGTTTCCGCGGAAGGAATGAATCGGCCAATCGTCCGATTGGACGGCAGCAGGTAGGTCTGCGCGACACGCACGATGTCTTCGGGCGTCACCTTCTCAATGCGATCGCGATCCAGGAAGCGCAAGCGCCAGTCGCCCGACGCAATGTTTTCACTGATCGCGCGCGCGATGCTGGCGGTGTTGTTCATTGCCAGTTCGAAGTTCTTGATGATGTTGTTCTTCGCGCGATTCACTTCGTCCTGCGTCGGCGGTTCCTTGGTCAGGTTGTCGATCACACGGAACAACGCTTCTTCGGTGGCCGCGAAGTCCTGGGTCTTCAGCATCTGTGCGTTCACCAGAAACATCCCCGGATCGTGCAACTCATACTCCTGAGCCCCAACGCGCGTCGCCAGCTTTGACTCCACCAGCGCCTTGTACAGGCGGCCCGACGGAGCGTTGTCCAGGATGAACGTCAGGATGTCGAACGCCGACGAATCCGGATGCGCGGCGGCAGGGATGTGGTAGCCGACCAGCAGTTCCTGCGTGTCGCCAACGCGATGCAGCGAAACTTCGCGCTCGCCGTCCTGCGGAGGTTCGGCGGTGTAGGTGGTCTCCAGTACGCGGGTGGGCTTCGGGATACCGCCAAACAGTTCGGTGGACCAGTTCAACGCCTTGGTCTGATCGAACTTGCCGGCGATCACCAGCACTGCGTTATCCGGCTGGTAATACTTGCGATAGAAGGCCTGCAGCCGTTCGATCGGCACATTCTCAATGTCGCTACGAGCGCCGATGGTGCTGCGGCCGTAGTTGTGCCACAGGTAGGCGGTGGACATGACGCGTTCTTCCAACACGGAGCCGGGATCGTTTTCGCCGCGCTCGAACTCATTGCGCACCACGGTCATCTCACTGTCGAGATCCGCGCGCGACACGCGCGAATTCACCATGCGGTCGGCTTCCATTTCGAGCGCCCAGCGCAGGTTGTCGTCGGTCGTTGCGTCCAGCGTCTCGAAGTAGTTGGTGCGGTCGAACCAGGTGGTGCCGTTCCAATCGGCGCCTTTTTCGGTCAGCAGCTTCATAATCGATTCGCGCTTGGCCGTGCCTTTGAACAGCATGTGCTCTAAAAGGTGGGCCATGCCGGATTCGCCGTAGCCTTCGTGGCGCGAGCCGACCAGATAGGTGATGTTCACCGTCACCTTTTGCTGGGACATGTCCGGGAACAGCAGGACCCGCAGGCCGTTGTTCAGCCGGTATTCGGTGATGCCTTCGACCGTCGCAACTTTGACCGGGGCAGGTGGGGCTTGAGCAACAACGAGTGGGGCCGCTACCAGGAGGCCGAAGAATAGGGCGGAAAGGGGCATCTTTCTCATGCCCTCCATTCTAATGCCGGACGCGGGAAATTGCCGGGGCGACGCCTTCAACCCCTTTTCGTTCCGTGATACGATAGCCGCCATGCGTTCTTGGCTCATTCTTCCGATCTCTTTCCTGGCTGCCGCTGCAGCGTTTCTGCTGCCGGCTCAGACCAATGCTCCCAATGCGGCGGGCATCTCCTTCGGCCATATCCACCTGATGGTGCCGGACCCCAACGCGACGGAAAAACTTCTTGTCGACATTCTGGGCGGTACCCCGATGCAGATCGGCGCGCTGAAGACTGTGAAGACACCGGGGGTGTTCTTTATCCTGGGTCAACGCGCGAATTCGACGGGCGGTACCGATGGATCGGCTGTGAATCACGTGGGTTTCTACGTGAAGAGCTACGC
Organism: Bryobacterales bacterium; assembly: GCA_947467395.1. Classification (GTDB taxonomy): domain Bacteria; phylum Acidobacteriota; class Terriglobia; order Bryobacterales; family Bryobacteraceae; genus Palsa-187. The sequence goes on along the minus strand of CANIIC010000105.1, from coordinate 5,167 downwards.
CGAAACGAAGGCGAAGGCGACGGCGGCCGGTCTGCCGATTCGTGAGCTGGTGCCGAATGTGCAGGCGTTCATCACCTTCCCGGGCGATGTGCTGATCGAAGTGCAGGAGATGGATACGGTGAAGTCGGCGACGGTGGCGGAATTCAGCCACTATCACTTGTCTGCGCCGCCGGCCGCGATGGAAGACGCTCGCCAGTGGTATTTGAAGACCTTCGGCGCGGCAGAATCGGAACGCCGCAAGGGTTCGAAGGGTGCGGGCCTGACGGGCGGCACGATCGACTTCCTGGCGTGGGGTAGCGCGACGAAGGCTGCGCCGGCTCCGCTGGCTCCTACGCAGGGCCGGTCGCTGGATCACATCGGGTTCGAAGTGAAGGGCCTGAAGGATTTCGCGGCGAAGCTGGCTGCGCAGGGCGTGAAATTCGATCGTCCGTATAGCGAGACCAAGGCGAAGATCGGTGTCGATCTGGCGTTCATCACGGACCCCAACGGCACCTACATCGAACTGACCGAAGGTCTGGCGGGTCACTAAACATGAAGCTGCGGCACAGCGATGTTACGCCGCAGCATCTGTACTGGAACCGTCGTAAATTCCTGAGCGCGAGCGCGGCCACTTTGGGCTCGCTCGCGCTTTCGCCGTTTGCGGGGGCTGCTCCGCTGAATGCGTCCAAGACCGGGCCACTGCACAACCTCGGCAACAACCAACTCCCGCCCAAGAACATCCTCACTACCTACAACAATTTCTACGAATTCGGCACCGGCAAGGATGAGCCCGCGAAGAACGCGCCCGCCTGGAAGCCGAATCCGGAGTGGCCGGTGCGGCTGGAAGGCGAAATCGCCAACCCGAAGACGATCGGACTCGCGGAGATTCTGAAGCTGGCGCCGCTCGAAGAACGGATCTATCGCATGCGCTGCGTCGAAGGCTGGTCCGTCGTGGTGCCATGGATCGGAATCCCGCTGAGCGCCGTGCTGAAGCAAGTGCAGCCGACCGGCAACGCCAAGTTTGTCGCCTTTGAGAGCTTCTACGACTCCAAAGTGATGATCTCCTCAGGCAAGGCTGGCATCCGGTTCCCGTACGTCGAAGGGCTGCGGCTGGATGAGGCGATGCATCCTCTGACGCTGCTGGCCGTGGGCCTCTATGGCGAAACTTTGCCCAATCAGAATGGCGCGCCCATGCGGCTGGTGGTGCCGTGGAAGTACGGGTTCAAGAGTATTAAGTCCATCACGCGCATCCGGTTTGTAGATCGGCAACCGATGACGACCTGGAGCGTCGAATGGCCGGAGGCGTACGGCTTCTATTCGAACGTAAACCCGAAGAAACCGCACCCCAGTTTCGATCAGGACGCTGAGGACCGGCTGGACGGCAGCGGCATTCTGGGGCAGGGGCGCAAGATCCGTACGGAGCTGTTCAATGGCTACGCGGCGCAGGTGGCCGGTCTGTACACCGGGCTCGACCTGATCAAGAATTATTGAGTCAGTTGGATCCGCAGCGATTGAATCAGGGATCGCACGGTCGGGCTGGTCAGCGCCTTCCATTCGTCTTCCCAGTGAAACTTCCAGTGCGCGTAGTTTGCGTCACGTTTGCCGGGGTGGCACATCAGTTCGGTGGTGCCTTCGTGGAGATGTTGCAGGATCGCCAGTAAACGCGCCTCATTGAGCGAGCCGCTTTCGAAGAGTCCCGTCATCCGGTCGCACGCCTTCAAACCGGCGGCTCGAACCGTGTTGGCCGCCTGTAGCGAGAGCAGGCAGAGCACCGTCTTGCCCAGGAATCGAGAGCTGCCGATGGCGCCGCTGCGGAACGGCGAATCGAGGGGCACGCGGACGCGAGGAATCTCGAACTCCTTCGCTAAGCGCACCACGATCCGCATCACCGCGGGCAGCGCATGCACATGCTGGTGACTATCGATGTGCCGCAAGGTGAGCCCGTGTTCCCTGCACCGGGTGAGCTGTGCCCGCAGTTCCTGCTCGATTTGCTGCGGCTGGATCTGCCCGCCATAGACGCTCTTGGCGAATGCCCCGTAATCGGGAGCCATCGGCGTCCCGGTAGTCAGCCACGGTTCTTCCACCAGGCTGAGATGCAGTCCAAGGCTCAGTCGGGGATGTTGCTTGGACTGCGCGGCGGCGTATTCGAACGCTCCACCGTTGGCCATGATGGAGGCACTGGTGACGATCCCATGCGCGTGAGATTCCAAAATGCCGTCGGTAATCGGGACGCTGAGGCCCAGATCATCCGCGTTGACGATCAGGCGCTTCATCGCCCGCGCTGCGTGGCCACGGCAACAGAGAGCCGAACTTTGCGGCGCTTGCGCGTCAGGCCGAGCTCTTCTTCGGCGATGTACAGCGGTCGGCGCTTCACTTCATCGAACACCCGCGCCAAGTAGATGCCGTTGATGCCAATCATCAGCATCTGGACCGCGTTGAGAGCCACCATCGTCAGGAAGGACGAAGCCCACTCGCTGAGGTCCTTGTTCTCGTTGATCTTGTTGTACAGCGCGTACGCCATCAGGCCCAGGCACACGGCGTTGACCGTCAGCCCGAGGATGAAGCTCATGCGCAGCGGCGCCGAGGAGAAGGACGACACGGCATCCAGAGCTAGCATCAGCATCTTGCGGACGGAGTATTTCGTGGTGCCCGCATGCCGGGGGTTGGGCTTGTAGGGAATCGACGTTTCCTGGAACCCGATCCATGGAATCAACCCGCGCACGAAACGCCCGCGCTCTTTGAGTGAGTTCAGCTTGCGGACCACCTTGCGGTCCAGCAGGCGGAAATCGGCGACGCCCGGCCGAATCGGCACGTCCGACAAGAGATTGATCAATCTATAGAAGGTTCGCGACGTCCACGACTTCAACACCGGCTCATGTTCGGCGGCTTCACGAACCATGGAGACCACGTCGAAGCCTTCCCGCCATTTCGCGATCATGTCCGGCAACAGCGCCGGGGGATGTTGCAGATCGCCGTCCATCGCGATCACCGCATCGCCCGAGGAGTAGTGATACCCGGCTGTGACTGCGGCTTGGTGACCGAAATTGCGCGAGAACCGCACGCCCTTCACGCGAGGATCGTGATCGTGCAACAGCTGAATCACATCCCAGGTTTCGTCGCGGCTGCCGTCGTCCACCAGGATCAACTCAAAACGCAGATCGGGCACGGTCTCCATGGCTGCGGAGACTTCTTGATAAAGCAGCTGCAGATTCGCCGCTTCCTCGTACGCCGGAACTACGATGGAGACCATGTTTTGCCGCATTCTCAGTTCTCCGCCAACGGATGGTTCGTGAACAAGTACTTGCCACCGCTGGCTTTCACCAGCACCATCGAATCCTTGCCGACCGTCTGTTCGACGCCCAGCACCTTCGGGCCCTCCAACACTAAGTATGCCCGTTCCGGCGCCAGCCAGAGAGGCCGGAATTGGCTGTCACTTAGAAACACGTTCGGCGCCCCCGGAGCATATGAACCATATTCCAGGTTCTGATAGCGCCCGTTCAACAGCAACGCTTCCTTCAGATCCGCGTAGTAGAACACGGAACTGAACACATAATATTGATCGCCCAGGATAACGCGTCCGGCGGGCGCTTTCTGGATGGCCTCGGCCAGCTCTTTCGTGCTCAGGTAGGGATTGAAGGTGATCATCGCCACACGCGCCGCGTTGAGGAACAGGATCATCATGGCCGCCAGCCCCAGCTGCAGAGCCAGTCCGCGCCCACGCCATGCCGCCAGAGTGCCGATGAGAAACGCAGCACCCGCCAGCATTAGCGGGGTGCGCAGGTAGGCGAAAGATTGCAACGTGAGGTCGCCCATGTGGCCCAGCGACAGCGTGTACATGCCGGGGTTCTGCGTCAAAGCCTGCGAAATGTCACCGGGAGTGGGCGTGTTCCAAACATTTGCCAGGATGAAAGCGACCGCCACCGCTGCCAGCGCCGTGACCACGCCCAGCGCCTTCGCGCCGCGCTGGATCCAAGCAGATTCGCTAGCCATGACCGAGCCCAGCAACAGCGCGAACGCCGGGTACGTCGGCAGCGAGTAATATTCCTGCGTCGTCGAAAACGTGAAGAACACCAGAATGAAGCCGATCCAGCATAGGCACAGCAGGCGCAAGCGCGAGGCGCGGTCCTGGCCGCGATATTGCAGCCCCACCAGACCCGGCAGATAGGCGGACCACGGGAAGAACCACAGCAGGTGCAGGCCCCAGAATAGGTGGCGCGGAACCGTGTCGTAATCGCGCGGCCAGCGCTGGTTCAGGAAGCGCAGGATGTGTTCGTTGAAGAAGTAAAACCAGAAGAACCCGCGATACTTGCCGGGGCCCGAATCCATCGCGAAGTTGAAATACGGGGGATTCCGCAGCGTCGCCAGGACGAACCAAGGCGCGGCGATCACCAGGATCAGCAGCGCGCCGGAAATGGGCCGCAGGCGTTGCCACGTCCGCGCCAGCCGCCATTCGCCCGTGACGCCCAGGAAAATCAGCCCCGCGGCCACCGGGAACAGCAGTGCGATTACGCCTTTCAGCAACACACCGACGGCCATCGAAGCCGCCATGGTGTGTGCCCACAGCGCTGGCTGGGCTTCCTGCTCATCCAGCGCGCGCAACATCGCCCACAGCGTCAGCGCGATCGTCCCGGTCAAAATGACGTCCGGGATCAGAATTCGTGTAAACAGAAAAAGTCCAATGCACGTTCCGAACGTTAGAGCCGCAAATAGGCCCTCGCGCTTGCCGAACGCCCACTTCCCCATCTGGCAAATTAAGGCCACCGTCAGGAGAATCCCGAGCACCACCGGAATCCGGGCCGCCCAATCGTACTCGCCGAAGATGGCGTAACTGACTGCACTCATCCAATAGAGCAGCGGGGATTTTTCCAGGAACGACACACCGTCCAGGCGAGCCGTCACCCAGTCGCCCGATCGCAACATGTTACGCGGAATCTGCGCATTGACGGCGTCCGTATCGTCCATCAAATTGGGGGTAAACAGGGTGGGGACGTAAACGAGCGCGACGCAGAAAACGGCCAGCGCGATCCAGGCAAGCATGCTCGCCCGTCGTGGGGCGGTCCAATCCTCATTCAGGAGGTCGATAGCCTCCCTCACCTTAGAAGTCATTCATCCCCAATACTTGGCCGGGCACGCTCCCCTGTTGATGTGCGTGCGCTGCCGGTCCTTGCTTCGCAAGAGTTGTAAAAGT
>CANIIC010000104.1 GCA_947467395.1 Bryobacterales bacterium | reverse complement strand
TGGCCATACCCTTACCGCGCTGCGACCTGGTTCGGTTTTGCGGCCGTCACTTTCTTCATCTGGAACGGCGTGCTCTTGACGATACCGAGCACCACGGCGGAGAACTTGTAGTTCTGCTTGGCTGCTTGGCGCGTGATATCGCGCACCACTGGCAGATCGTAGTATTCGAGGCCGCGGCCTAGCGCGTAGATCAACATCTTCTCAGTCATGGTGCCGACAAACTGCTCGGGGCGCTTCAGCAGTGCATTGCGCAGCTCGATGGGTCCGGTGACTTGCGAACCGTCGGCCAGTTGGCCGCCGGTGTCAATCGCGCCGCCAAGTTCCTTGGTACGCCAGCGGCCCGTCGCGTCGAAGTTTTCGAGCGCGAGGCCCAGCGGATCCATGATGCTGTGGCACGTCGCACAAGTCGGGTTGATGCGATGCGCGGCCAGACGAGCACGTAGGGTAGTCGCGTTCTTACCGCTCTCGTCGTTCTCCTTCAGCGCGGGCACGTTGGGCGGAGGCGGCGGGGGCGGCGTGCCGAGGATCGTTTCCAGGATGTACTTGCCGCGCTTCACAGGCGACGTGCGATTCGACTCCGAGGTCACGGTGAGGAAACTGCCCTGCCCCAGGATGCCGCGACGGTTCGGATCGGTGATCTGCACGCGGCGGAAGTTGCTGCCGTAAACTCCCGGGATGCCGTAGTGTTTCGCAAGCCGCTCATTTACGAACGTATAGTCGGCGGTCATCATCTCCAGCGCGCTCTTGTCTTCTCGCATGACGCTGGCGAACAACAGCTCGGTCTCTTTGCGGAGGGCCTGGCGCAGATTGTCGTCGAAGTTCGGGAAAACGGCCTGATCGCGCGTCTGGCTCTGCAGGTTGCGCAGTAGCAGCCACTGGCCGGCGAAGTTGCTGACCATGGCGTCGGACTTCGGGTCCTGCAGCATGCGCTTGATCTGGGCCTCGAGCACCGCGCCCTTCAGCTTGTTCTGCGCGGCGATGTTGATCAGTTCTTCGTCCGGCAGGCTGCTCCACAAGAAGAAGGAGAGGCGCGTCGCGAGTTCCAGATCGCTCAAACGATATGTCGAACCGGGCACGGTGCCCTTCGGATCGGGCTCACTGCGGAACAAGAACTTCGGATTCGCCAGGATCAGGCGGAGCGCGTTCTGCACGCCCTTTTCGAAGTTGCCGTCTTTGCGCCCGGCATCGTAGAGGTTCATGAGCGAGACCATGTCTTCGTCGGCAACCGGTCTCCGATACGCCCGCTTGGCGATCGAGGAAAGAATCTGCTTGGCACACGCAGATTCCTGCGTGGCGGTTTTGGGCTGGCACGTGAAGATCTTCTTGCGGCTCGCCGTATTGCCAGAGCCGGTGGGCGCGAACGGGCCGGTGATCTGGAAGTGATCCACCAATGGCAGGCCGTTCATGTTCTGCAGATCGAGATCGCGAGTGAAGGGCTGCAGCGGCTCATCCGTGGGCGCCGAGTTGCGGCGCAGGAACGCGACGGCAACCTTGTGGCGACCGGCCTTCACCGGAATGCGAGCCTTCAAGCGCGCATCCAGAGTGTCCTTCGCGACGCCCAGGTTGTCGTCCGACATCTTGTTGTCTTCTTCGCCGCCGACGGGCGCGAGGAACACGCGTTCGCCATCGATGGAAATTTCGAGCTCATGCGGATATTCCAGGCCCGTGACGTAGCCAACGATGTTCTGCAGCAGGAAGACGCTGAAGTCGTAGTCGGCGTCGAGCGGGAAATTGTGTTGCACCATGTAGCCGCCGCGGGTGCCCAGCGGCAGACCTTCGATGTGATCTTCCTGCGCGAGATCGGGCGGAACCTGCACCATGCGGCTGACCGGCGTGGTCTCCATATCGCCCACGGCGAGCGCGCTAATCTTGCGCGAAGCCACCAGATACTGGTCGAGCAATGTGGGCGAAACACGCAGCGCGTCGGCGATGTTGTCGAAGCCGTCGCTCTCATCGTCAGGCGGCAAGTACTCAGCCGGATCGATTTCGACGGCGAGAAGATCGCGAATCGCGTTGGCGTACTCACTGCGATTCATGCGATGAATCGGTGCGCGCCCCGGATCGGCGCTGGTGGCCAGGGCGCTATCGAGTGACGCGGTCAGATACTGGGTGAGGCCCTGCACGCCAGCTGCCGGCGGGCGCGGCACGCCTTGCGGGGGCATCTGGCCGCCGTTCAACTTACGGACGACCTTCTCCCAGATGGGAGCGTTCTCAGCAATCTTGTCCAGACTGACGCCTTCCAGCACCAGATTGCCCGTCTTTAGGCGCGTGCTGTGGCAACCCACGCAATACGTGTTGATCAACTGGCGATGGGCGTCGGTTGGCGAGGCTTTGGTCTGCTTGCCTGCCGGCTGTTGCGAGCGAGCCGCGGGCAGTGCAAGAAATCCGACGACCGCTACGGCGGCCGCCACCCCGACAGACAAGGTCGTTTTCATCGCCTTCATTTTATCCCCATCGCGCGGCGCGCGGAACGCCCGTACGGCACACCTGTGCGCCACACCTGTGAAGACCCGGCACATGAAACGAAACATTCGGCGTGACGTCTTGAGAGTGAGATGTCTACCACCACTACATTCAAGGCAGCCAGCCGCGAACATTCGAGCGTTCTGGCATCAATGGAGAAGCGGACGTTGATCTGGATCGCCGAACGGCTTCCGGAATGGGTCAACTCGGATCACTTGACCGGGCTGGGGTTCGTGTCCCTGCTCGCGGCAAGCGGCTGTTACTGGCTGGCGAGCGCGACACCGTATGCGCTGCTGCTGGTGCTGCCGTTTCTGGCACTGAACTGGTTCGGGGATTCGTTGGACGGAACGCTGGCGCGCGTGCGCAACAAGCAGCGGCCGCGCTACGGGTTCTATGTCGATCACATTCTGGACGCGATCGGCATCTTCTTCCTGATCGGCGGCATTGCGTTGTCGGGCTACATTACACCGGCCGTCGCCTTCGCGTTCCTGGTCGCGTACCTGCTGCTGTCGATCGAGATTTATCTCGCGACGTACACGGTGGGCAAGTTCCACCTGTCGTATTGGAGCTTCGGCCCGACGGAACTGCGGATCCTGCTGGCGGTCGGCAACATCGCGCTGTTGTGGCGCCCGTATGTGAAGCTACTGGGACAGGACTGGAAGCTGTTCGACGTCGGCTTCGGCATTGGCGCGGTGGGCGTGGCGATGATCCTGGTGCAGGCCACGGTGCAGCACACAGTGCAGTTGTACAAGGAAGAAACGCATTGAAGACGTGGCTGAGATTCAACGCGGTGGGCGTGGGCGGCGCTGCGCTACAGGTCGCGCTGCTGTGGTCCCTGCAACATTCTGGCGTCCACTACTTACTGGCGACGGCGGTTGCGGTGGAAGCCGCGCTGCTGCACAACTTCTTCTGGCATGTGCGGTGGACGTGGCGCGATCGCCAGCCGAGCCTCCTGCGGTTTCACTTGGCGAACGGCGTCGTGTCGATCGTTTCAAACCTGCTGTGGATGCGACTGTTCACCGGCTGGCTGGGGATGCCGGTGGCTCCAGCGAACGCCCTCGCGATCATCCTTACTTCGCTGGTGAACTTTGCGCTGGGCGAGCGTTGGGTGTTTGCAAGGCCCGCGCGGTAGCTTCCATCGTCGCGCGCAACGACTCGGGCGGTAGGCTGCGCACGAACGGGCCGACGGCGAAGCCCAAGCCGAACGGAATGTCGCGAGAGAGCGAGATGGTGCGGCATTCGAGGTACACGCCGTTTGGGCGCGGATCGATGAACCAGTACGCATTCAAGCGCCACAGGAAGCCGTGGCCGGTGCCCACAGGGAGTTCCTTGCCATCCTCTAATTCCGCGATGCGCGTGGAACGCGATGTCATCTGCCAATGGCCCTGGCCCAGGTTCTGATACTGCACGTTGTATTCAGTGTTCAGGACCGCGGTGAGAACTTTCTTCTTGATGATCTTGAGATAGACGCGCCACTGGTCGCCGTTGTGAGCGAGCAGCTTGGAATCGACGACTTCGGGCTGGTAGATGTTCTTGTACGCGCCGTAGTTTTGCAGCACGGCGATGGCCTGCTCCGCCGTCGCACCCGGCACGACCATCGCCGCGACCCAGTCGTGGATCAGGCCGTCTGTTACGGGCGTCGAGCCCTCGCCACGCAACGGTTCGATGCGCACGTCCCCAGTCTTCAGCGAAACAGAGCGCAGTCGAGAGGCGATCTGCGGTTCCACCTGCTTGAGATAAGCCTCGAATTCGGCGGTAGTTTTTGGCGACAGCGTTGTGGTGATCTGCGCGGAGAGTGCGAGCGGGAGCAGCAACAGCAGTGCGGCCGAATGTGCCATCACTTCTTAGGACGCGCGGGCCTCACTTTTGTTTCATCCACAGCGGCCAAAGTCTTCCGGATGTAGGCCCCGGCGTCGGGAGTCTTGCAGGCGGTATCGCCATGATCCACGCTGACCTTGCCAATCTTGTCGGCCGCGGCGAGCGCTCTCTTCGTCAAGTTCGGATTCCGCACGCCGATCGCGATGAGGGCCTGATTCATCGCGTATTTGGTGTAGTTCTTGGATTGGTGGATCGACTTCTCAATCGTCCGCAGGTGACCTTCGAAGAAACTATCGGGCAGTTCTTCGTCGTTGAGAGCCAAGTGCGAAACCAGATGGTAGCCGGTCTCGCCGATGAAATCGTCCGTGGATGCCGTCCACTCGGCGGCCTTCTCTTCGGCGAACTCCGTCTCGCCGGCGTAGCGCGCCACCATCTGCGCCAGCAGCGAGAACTTCACGTCGGCGACCCACGCGTCGAGCTCTTCGGGCGTGGCCTCGTCGGAATCGGCGATCATCGTCGCCAGCGTGCGCGCGTCGCCGTTGCCGGTCTTCCAGAGTTGCTGCGCGAGCTCGTGCTCGCCGTCCAGCTTGCGCGCCAGCTTCTTGAGATCCGCGAAGCTCACGCCGAAGGTGTCTTGCGGGTAGCCGTGGCGCAGGTAGGTCTTGAGCGTCTGGGCGGTGCCTGCGGCCTTCAAAGCCTGCATCGTCTGGTCGAGCGTCATTGCAGACTATGATAGCGACCCAAACGAAAAGCGGCGACCCGAAGGCCGCCGCTTCCCTACAAACTGAACTGTAGAAGTGGACTACGCGAGGTTCAGAACCTTCGCCGTCACGTTCTTTTCGTTTTCGATCTTCTTCTGCAGCAGCGTGATCGCGTAGATCAGCTGTTCCGGACGCGGCGGGCAGCCGGGGACGTACACGTCCACCGGGATCACCTGATTCACCGGCACCAGAGCATAGTTCGAAAACACACCAGTCGACGTGGCGCAAGCGCCCATCGAGATCACGTACTTCGGTTCCGGCATCTGTTCGTACAGGCGACGGATGACCGGAGCCATCTTGTTCGACACACGGCCGGCGATGATCATGAGATCGCTCTGGCGCGGGCTACCGCGCATCACCTCAGCGCCGAAGCGCGAGATGTCATAGCGCGAAGCGATCATCGACATCATCTCAATGGCGCAGCAGGCCAAGCCGAAGCTCATCGGCCAAATGGCGTTCTTACGGCCCCAGCTGATCAACTTGTCCAGCGTGGTGGTGAGAACGGAATCGCCGTACTCGTCATCAATCGGCTCATCGTCCACGCGGGCAAACAGCTCAGGCGGCTGGCTTAGGTGAAATTTAACGTCTTCGGAAGTGTCGGCCACGTAACCATTATACGATTAAGAATGGGACTGGATCGAGACGCCCTCGAACGATTGGCCGCCGAGCGCGGCGTCGAGCTGGAATACACCGATACCTGGGGCCGGGTGCACCGCGCCTCCGACGCCACTCTGGAGGGAATTTTCCAAGCCCTTGGCGAACAGGCCCAGGCCGATTTCCCGCCCGTTTGGGTGGTCCTCGAGGACGAACCGTGGATCGCGCCGCCCATCCCGGCCGAGTTTGCCGGCAGCACCGTCAAGCTGGAATTCGAGTGGGAAAATGGCGATCTGGAGCATCACTGGTTTTGGCTCCCGGAGTTACCTTCGAAGCGGCTTCCCCTTCCAGCTCTACGACTTGGCTACCACACCGTGCGTTTATGGGCGGTCACGCAGCCGGATCTGAAGCTGATCGGCGAGGCGAAGTTCATCGTGTGTCCGAAGCGCGCGCGGACCATCGATCATCGCGTCGCGGGTGTGGCGCTCACCTTATATGGGCTGCGCTCGACGCGGAACTGGGGCATCGGCGATGTGACGGATCTGATGGCGATCACCAGCCAGCTCGCCGCGGCCGGGGCGGAGTTCGTGGCATTGAATCCGCTGCACGCGCTGCCGAATCGCCAGCCGTACAACATCAGTCCGTACCTGCCGGAGTGCACGCTGTATCGCAACTTCCTATATCTGGACGTGGAGCGCGTGCCGGGCTACGAGTCGTCGCTGGAGGATGCCGCGGAGATCGAGGCACTGCGGGCGAGTGAGTTCGTCGAATATGAACGCGTCGCCGCGGTGAAGTTGCGCGCATTGCGGGCCGCCTTCGATCGCTTCCCCGGATCGCCCGAGTTCAACGACTTCATCGATGCGGAGGGCGCGGCGTTGCGCGACTACGCGATCTACTGCGCCCTATGGACGTACATCCACGCAGAGCAGCCCCATGTCTGGCTGTGGACCGACTGGCCGGAGGCGTATCGTCACGCTCACTCGGCTGGCGTGCAGAAGTTCGCCGAAGAACATCCCGCCGATGTCCGCTTTTATCAGTTCCTGCAGTGGCAGTTGGACCGGCAGTTGGCCGAAGCGCAGGATCACGCCATTGCCTGCGGCATGAAGATCGGCTTGTATCATGACCTGGCTCTGGCCACAGATCAGTTCGGAGCCGACCTATGGGCCAATGGTCCGTTCTTCGCGAAGGGTGCGCGCGTAGGTGCGCCACCGGACGAACTCGCGCCCAGCGGTCAGGATTGGGGCTTCCCTCCCCCGAATCGTGACGTGCATCGGGCCAACGGTTACGCGCTATTCACGCAGTCGATCCGAAAGAATGCGCGGCACGGCGGAGCGCTGCGCATCGATCACGTGATGCGCTTCTTCCGCTTGTTCTGGATCCCGGAACGGCTGACAGCGAAGGATGGCGCGTATGTGCGCGACAATGCCGAAGACTTGCTGCGCATCCTGGCGCTGGAGAGTGCGCGGGGCGGCTTCATCGTGATCGGTGAGGATCTGGGCACGGTGCCTCCCGGCACGCGCGAGCGCCTGGGCGCGGCCGGAATTCTGGGGTATCGCGTGCTGTGGTTTGAGAAGGACGGCAATCGTCTGCGCGCGCCCCACGAGTATCCGGAGCACGCCGCCGTTTCCACCACGACGCACGATCTGCCGACGCTGGAAGGCTTCTTCGCAGGCCGCGATATTGAAGCTCGCAAGGCCGCGAATCTGGTGGATGAGGAGCAGTATCGCCAGCAGTGGGATTCGCGCAATGCCGATATCGCAGCAGCCGAGGCAGCCCTGCGCGACGCCGGGTTCGAACATGACGCGCTCGGATTCGTGTTGGCCACGCCGTGCACGGTGGCGATCGTGAATCAGGAAGACTTGACCGGGGAGACGGAGCAGCAGAATCTGCCGGCGACCACCTGGGAGCATCCCAACTGGCGTCGCAAAATGCGGGTCGCGGTGGAGGAACTGGGGCCCATCGCGGAGAGACTACGGGAGAAACTGGAACGCTCGGGGCGGCTTACTTCACAGCCTTGATCGAAGACATCTTCTCAATCTTGCTGGTCTTCGCATCCAGCACGCCCACTACGCTGACCTTCATCCCTGCAAACTTCTCAGGGACCCTCTGGTCGCCGAAGGTGTAGACGTTGGTGCCGTCAAACAGAACATACTCCGCGCCGTGCGAAAGCACACAGGCCTTCGTGCATTCAGCATCGGTGTCGCCCATCCGCATCCCTTTGTGGTCTGCGTTGGAGCACATACTGTCAGTCACGCGGCCCGTGAACGTGCGGGATCCCTTGGCGGGCAAGCCCACTGGGGGCGTCGCTTGCTTGGTCTGCGCCGATAGAAGCACGCCGAGCATCACCGAGAATCCCACTACACTCACAAGCCGCATGCTGACTCCTGTCTTCTGCTGTCTGACTCCTGGCCGGTTTTATTCGCCCGGGATCATCAGATGCGCGGTGGTCGTACCGGGGTTCATCACCCACACGCCGCCCTTCTGACCGTTCTCCGGCAAACCGAGCGTGGCGCCCGTGGCTCCCGGAACCGCGATAGTGAAGTGAGCGCGGGCCGCTTCCTTGCTGGCGCCCATCAGGTGGAACCACACCGAACCGTATTCCGGCTTCACGCGCGTGCCATCTTTTTCGGCCGCGTCCAGAGCCGCTTGCTTCTGCGCGCCCATGGCTTCGAACTTCATGTTTTGCGCCGCGCGAGGCAGGTTGCCCAGGGTGGTGCATTCGAGCGAGAACGCTTGTTGACCCGGCAGGCCGCTCTTATCGAAGCACACCGTGGTGTTGGTGCCCTTGCGCAGAGTGGTGTAGGTCCAGTCGGCCGGGTTCCACTTGATCACGGTCGCGGCGGCGCGAACCTGTGCCGGAGCAGCAGCCAACGGTTTTTCGATTTCTTCAGTGTTCGCCTGCGCCCACACGGAGGACGCGGCCAGGAGACTTAGAGCTAGAATTGTACGGTTCATGGGCCAAGTATAGCGCTCGCATTGGCGGCTTGCGCCCAGCCCCTTCCGCCTGTAAGATACGACCAATCGAAGGAGGCAGCAGAATGCGAGTTTTGCGGGGAATCCTGATGTCTGCGGCGTGCGCCGCGATTGTGTCGGCGGCCGAGGCTCCGACCTTCTATAAAGACGTCCTGCCGATCCTGCAAAATAACTGCCAGGGCTGCCATCGACTTGGCGAAGTCGCTCCGATGTCGCTGATGACCTACGGCGAAACGCGGCCGTATGCAAAGGCGATCAAGAACGCCGTCGCCACCGGCAAGATGCCGCCGTGGTTCGCCACCGAGGGTCACTTCAAGAATGACAAACGACTGAGCCCCGAACAGATCGCGACACTGACCGCGTGGGCGGACAATGGAGCCACCGAAGGCAACGAGAAAGATGCTCCCGCGGCGCGCACGTTCACTAGCGGCTGGAATATCCAGCCCGACGTGGTCGTAGAGATGCCGAAGGCGTTCCAGTTGCCGACCAAGGGCACCATCAACTACAAGTTCGTCCTGGTGAAGACCAACTTCGATCACGATATGTGGGTCACCGCCGCGGAGATGCGTCCGGGCAACAACGAAGTGCTGCATCACGGCAAGGTGTGGGTGCGGCCTCCGGGTTCCCACTGGATGGAGAATGCGGTGCCGGGCGAAGCTTACGAAAACGAAACGCAGCGGCAGTTCATCGGCTCCAATCGTGGTGACGAAGGCAATGACATCTTAGGCAAGTTCAACCCTGGACTGGGCGCGCAGAACTTCGAGATCGAAGGCGCGGCCAAGTTCATCCCGAAGGGTTCGGACCTGGTGTTTGAGCTGCACTACACCACCACCGGTAAAGGTCCGGCCGAAGACGCCTCGAAGGTGGGCTTCGTGCTGGCGAAGAATCCTCCGCAGCGGCGCTACTTCTTTAACGCGGGTCCGACGGCGCTGAATCTGGCGATCCCGCCGCGCGACGGCAACGCCGAAGTGGTGAGCGAGATCACGGTGATGGAAGACATGAAGCTGGTCTACGCGCAGCCGCACATGCATCTGCGTGGCAAGGACTTCGAACTGCGCCTCATCTACCCCAGTGGCGAATCCGAAGCTGTGCTGAAGGGCAAGTGGGATTTCGAATGGCAGCAGGGCTACGAATTCGCGAAGCCGATCGTGATGCCCAAGGGCACGCGTATGGTGGCGGTGACGCACTTCGACAATTCAGCCAACAATCGCTTCAATCCTGATCCGGCGGCCAAGGTGATCTGGGGTCCGCAGAACTGGGATGAGATGAGCAACGTCTTCATCGGCGTGACGTTTGACGCCAAGATTGACCCCGACACAGTGTTCCGCCGGTCGGGTGTCAGTATGCTGCCGCGTGGCGACTCTGGGCCGACGCTGGCGGCCTTGCCTGCCCGTTAATACAGAGCCCGCAAGGGACGCGTATCTAGAGACAACACGGGATGCCTGCTCATCCACTTACTGGATGTTGCAACGCGTAAGGTATCGCGCATAATAATATGAAACACCGAGGGTGAAAAATGAAAACGACTGTACTGCTGGTGACCGTGCTTTGCGTGCTCGGAGTTGGCTGTAAAAAGAAGGCCGTCGCGACGACCGGCGGCACACCGCAGGTTCAAGCTCCGGTAGCTCCTCCTGCGCCCCCGAAGCCCGCTCCTCAGCAGGCCAAGGCCGAACCGGCCAAGCCGCAGGCTCCCGCGCCGCAGCAGCCGAAGCCGGCCGAACCGAAGAAACTCACCCCGCAGCAGCGTGCCGACCTCAATGCGCTGTTGGCCAAACTGGCGGACGCGTTCTTTGATTACAACCAGGCGACGATCCGCACCGACGCGACGGCAGCCCTGGACCAGAACGTGGGCGTGATCCGCGACATCCTCAAGGACTACCCAACCGAGAAGTTGTTGATTGAGGGCCACGCCGATGAGCGCGGATCGTCGGAATACAACCTGGCGCTGGCCGATCGCCGTAGCCGTTCGGCGCAGGAGTTCATGTCTTCGCGTGGCATTCCGCAGAGTCAGTTGAGTGTTTTGAGCCTGGGCGAAGAAAAGCCGGCATGTAGGGAGCAGACGGAAGCCTGCTATCAGCAGAACCGCCGTGTACACATCACGGTAGCCCCGTAAGTACCAATACCCAGATGGACACAGGCCCAGTACGGTCCTAGACCTACAGATTCGTTGCAGCCCACCGATCTTTATGATGAAGTGGAAACTATGCAACGCGTCAAAATCTTGGCTTTTTTGCCCCTGCTGGCGATTCTGGGTGCCTGTAACACCGATCCGCATGGGCGCGCAGTGCGTTACGTGGAGAACGGAAACAAGTTCTTCGAGCGCGAAAAGTACAAGGAAGCCTCCATTATGTACCGGCGTGCGGTCGCGCCGAATGCCGACCCGCGGTACGGGGAAGCCTACTACCGGCTGGGTTTGGCGTTTCTGAAACTGTCCGCCCCCTCGGACGCGTACCGGAGCTTCCTCCGCGCAGTGGAACTCCAACCGGACAACGCCGATGCGTTGATCAAGACTTCGGACATTGAACTTCTGGCGTCGTCGCAAGGCGGCCAGCAAGCGGACCAATATCTGGAGGAGGCTAAGAACCGCGCCACCAAACTCATGAAGATGAAGGATGGCACCTTCGACGGTCACCGGCTGCTCGGACAAATCGCACTGATCCGCAGAGACTCGAAGGAAGCAGTGCTTCAGTTTGAAGAGGCGGAGAAGATCAAGCCGGGCCAAGCCCCGTTGCGGCTAGCGTATTTCACCGCGTTAGTGCAGGCCGACCGGTTTCCCGAAGCCGAAGCCGTGGCGCACGCGCTGATCGCTAAAGAGAAGACCTACGCTCCAATTTACGACCTACTTTACGTACAATACGCCACGCGCCAGCAACTGGCGCAAGCCGAGGAAGTCTTGAAGCAGAAGTCCGAGAACAACCCCGGCAGCGCGCAGTATGCGCTGCAGCTTGCCGCACACTACGCAGGCACCAACAATCGCGCGGGGTTGGACGCGACCATGGCGCGCCTAAACGATGAAAAGACGTTCCTGGACGGGCATTTGGCCTCCGGCGACTTCTACTTCCTGCGTCTGCGCGAGTTCGGCCGCGCGGAGGAACAGTATCAAGCCGGCGTACGCGCCTTCCCCAAGGAGAAGTCAACCTATCAGAAGCGGCTGGTGGAGTTGTACGCGGCATCAAACCGGAATACGGATGCAACGAAGGTGCTGACGGAAGTTCTCAAGTCGTCCCCGGATGACGGCGAAGCCTTGGCCATGCGAGCCGCTCTCCGCCTAACCACAGGCAGCCGTGAGGAAGTGGATCTGGCCGCCACGGAATTGCAGGCCCTAGTCGCCAAGACGCCGACGAATCACTTGTTGCACTACAATCTGGGCCGCGCTCTTCTGGCTAAGGGCCAACCTGAGCCGGCTCGGATTCAGTTCGAGGAAGCGGTCAAGCTGCGTTCGGACTTCCTGGCGGCGCGTGAGTTGCTGACCCAAATTCACTTGTCCCGTAACGATGGTGCCAAGGCACTTCAGGAAGCGGACAACATCATTAAGTTGGATCCCAACAATCTGGCCGGACACCTAAGCCGTTCTAGCGCCCTGCTGCTGTTGCAGGATCGCGACAAGGCCCGCCAGGAACTGGATTTCATTCTGACCAAGTATCCGCAGAACTCGGAAGCGCGTTATCAGCAAGGGTTCCTGGCCTACGCGGGTAAGGACTACGGCAAGGCCTCCCAGTTGTTCGCGGACCTGCATAAAGCGAATCCGAAGGACCTCCGCGGTTTGGTTGGCGTGGTGGAAACGCTGGCCGGGCAGAACAAAATGAACGAAGCGGTCAAGGAGATGGAGACTGCTGCGAACGCCGAGCCGGACCGTCGTGACCTGAAGGTCGGCGTGGCGAACTTGTATGTGCGTTCGGAGCGGTATGACGACGCCATCAAGAAATATCAGGAAGTTCTGTCGAAAAATCCAAAGGACGCCGACGTGCTGTTCAAGCTGGGTGAGACGTTCCGCCGTAAGGGCGATCTGAACCAGTCCATCGACACATTCCGTAAGGCCAGTCAGGCGGCTCCGAACGACGCCGGTCCGCTGCTACAGTTGGGCCTGCTGATGGACGGCACCGGTCGACGCGACCAGGCCAAGCCCATTTACGAGCAGATCCTGCGCATCCAACAGGATCATCCGATCGCGCTGAACAACCTGGCCTTCATCAAGGCGGAAGAAGGAACAGACCTGGATTCCGCGCTCAGCATGGCGCAGCGCGCGTTCCAGGCGCAGCCCAAGTCGCCCGACATCGCCGATACGCTCGGCTGGGTATACATCCGCAAGAACCTGAGCACGGAAGCTGTGCGCGTCTTCACCGACCTTGTGAAGCAGTACCCGGCGAATCCGCTGTATCGATATCACTACGGTATGGCGCTGATGCAGCGGGGCGACCGCCCGTCTGCCAAGCGCGAGTTGGAAATCGCACTGCGCAACCAGCCCTCGAAGACCGAAGCCGACAAGATCCAGGAACTGCTACGGCAGTTGTAAGGGATCGGACAACCTCGCGTGACGTCGACTCCTTATGTGGTCCCGTTCGCAGTGTTTCTGGGCTTCATGGCCCTGCACACGTTGGGGCTGCCGGCTGTAGCGGAACAACTCGTATGGTTTGCGGGCATGAGCGCGGTGATCGCGCTGATTGCCCGCCCCGCCCTCGATTTCAGGGTACGGAACTGGGTTGGAACCATCGCGATGGGGGTCGGTGTCTTCGTGCTGTGGATCGGCCCGGACCTGCTGTTCCCCGGCTACCGCGCACACTGGCTGCTGTCGAATTCCATCACCGGATCGGTGGCCGCAGGGCTGCCGGAATCTGAACGTTCCAATGCTCTGGTGCTGCTGCTGCGCGGGTTGCGAGCCTCGTTCATCGTCCCGATCGTTGAAGAATTGTTCTGGCGCGCGTGGCTGATGCGTTGGTTGATCCAGCCTGATTTCTCGAAAATCCCACTGGGCACCTACGCCCCGCAAGCGTTCCTGATCGTGGCCGCCATGTTCGCCGCCGAACACGGCCCGTACTGGGATGTAGGCTTGGCCTGCGGAATTCTCTACAATTGGTGGATGGTGCGCACGAAGAGTCTGGGCGACCTGATTCTGGCGCACGGCATTACCAACGCCTGCCTCAGCCTGTATGTGGTGGCCGCGGGGAAGTGGGAATACTGGGCGTAAACGCCAGCAACAACCAACATGATTGAACAGATCCGGCCGGGTACTTCGGCCGCCGGGGCCCGAGTCGGCCTCTTTGACTTTGACGGCACAATTTCGCTGATCCGCTCCGGCTGGGTCGACGTGATGGTCCCGATGATGGTGGAGATCCTCGCCGACCTCAAGACGGGGGAAAGCGAAGAGAGCCTGCGCGAGGTGGTCCACGAATTCGTGTGGCGGCTGACCGGCAAAGAAACCATCTACCAGATGATGGAGTTCGCCGACCACGTGCAAAAGCGCGGCGGCAACGCGCTTGAGCCGCTCGCCTACAAGAAGATGTACCTGGACCTGCTGATGGACAAAATCAGCGGCCGCATCAGCGCACTCAAAGAGGGCAAGGTGGATCCCGAGAGCTAC
>CANIIC010000103.1 GCA_947467395.1 Bryobacterales bacterium | reverse complement strand
GCCTTTAAAGGGCTACGACGGTTTAGCAAACCGCTGCTTTCGGCCACTCAGCCACCTCTCCGCGAGGTGTGTGGAACTACGAAGATGATTTTAACATCAACCGTAGATCCCGCGCAGCTTAATTGCTTGGGCGACCCGGTCCATGGCCAGCATGTAGGCGGCGATGCGGTTGTTCACCTTGTGCGACTCCGCGTAATTTACGACGGATTCAAAGGCGTTTGTCATGATTTCGGCCAGCTTCTGGTTGACGTCCTTCTCACTCCAGAAGTAGCCCTGGCGATCCTGGACCCACTCGAAATATGACACGGTCACCCCGCCGGAGTTGGCAAGAATGTCGGGCACGACGAAGATGCCCTTGCTGTCCACGATGGGATCGGCCAGGTAGGTGGTCGGTCCGTTGGCGCCTTCGGTGAGGATCCTGCAGTTCAGTCGTGACGCGTTGGCGGCGGTGATCACATTCTCTTTGGCGGCCGGCAGAAGGACCTCGGTTTCGAGGAACATGGCTTCTTCGCGATCCACATTTTCTCCTCCCGCGAAGTCCGTGAGGGATCCAGTCTTCTTCCGATGCGCCGCGAGCGCCGCAATATCGAGGCCTTTGGCGTTGTAGACTGCGCCATCGTATTCGACGATCGCGATGATCTTGTAGCCAGCCTGGGACATCAGTTTCGCCGACATGCCGCCGACGTTCCCGAAGCCTTGAATCACGACGCGGCAGTTGTTGCGGTCGAGCCCGAGTTTCTTGACCGCGAAATCGGTGCAGATCATGCATCCGCGACCAGTGGCCTCCGGGCGTCCGCGAGACCCGCCGAGTTCCAGCGGTTTGCCCGTGACGACGGCGGTCTGCGTGTGGCCGGCGTGCATGGAATAGGTGTCCATGATCCACGCCATGGTTTGCGCGTCGGTGTTCATGTCGGGCGCAGGGACATCGACGTCTGGACCGAGAAACTCATGTAGTTCCGCTGTGTAGCGCCGCGTGATGCGTTCGAGTTCTCCGGGCGAGAGGATGGTGGGATCACAGATCACGCCTCCCTTGCCGCCGCCGAACGGGATGTCGGCGACCGCGCACTTCCAGGTCATCCAGGACGCCAACGCGCGCACTTCGTCGAGCGTCACATCCGGCGCGTAGCGAATTCCGCCCTTGGCCGGACCACGCGCGATCGAGTGCTGCACGCGATAGCCGGTGAAGATTTCGATGCGCCCATCGTCGAGGAGCACAGGCAGATGCACGGTCATCTCGCGCGACGGATAGCGCAAGATCTTCTCAATGCCTTCGTCGAGCCCGAGCAACTGGGCCGCAGTGTCCAGCCGAGCTTCCGCAGAAAGGCGCGGGTTGAATTCGCCTTCAGTGCCCGCATACGAAGCGGGTGAAGTGGGTGCATTCTCGATCATGAACGGTCCTCGATTTCTATTATCGGCGGTCCGTGCCACGAAAAGACGAAAAGGGCGGCGGCCCATCGCTGCTCCGCCGCCCGTTTGCCTGACTGCGATTGTCTTAGCCGATCCAGCCCGCGCTGCCGGTAAGCATGTTATCGAGGATCGTCCGCCACGCGTTGGTGAGCGTGTCGAGTTCCCAATGGTTGGAGTAGATCAAGCTGCTGTCCTGACTGGAAAGAAAGGTGAAGCCGATCTTGTCGGTGCCGGAGACATCGTCGAGATCCATGCGAAGCGAGACGTTGCCCTGTCCCACCGAAGAGCCATCGAGGTTGTACTTGGTTACGGACGCCTTGGTGTAGACGATCGCGCGTTTGCCGCCCGTGATGTTGGTAACCGCCATCGAGTTCAGCGAGTTCGACTTGATGGATACCATGGTTCCGTCCGTCTGCGTGATGAGGATGGTGATCTGACCCTGCAGGTTGGTCATCGACTTGTTGTAGTTGATGCCCGCCGTGAAAGTCACACTCCCCGTGGAGTTGACTCCGTAGGTTCCTGCCTTGAACGCATTCGTCTGGATGGTGCCGCCGCCGCTGATCTGGTTGGCGGCCGCCGGCTTACTGACAACCACTTCGGCAGTCTTGTCCGGCAAAGGCTGGTCTGCATTGGTGTAGTTCGGAGTCAACTTCACCAGGATTACGTAGGCCTGGGCGCCGTAATTTCCTGTGCTAAGCGTGACGATCTTGTTCGCCGTGCCGGTGGCGGGCGAACCGGACACCGGGCTGACCGGGACTTTGCTAGCCAGCACTGCCCCGCTGTTCAGGTCGATGAAGTCCACTGTTGCGCCCACCAGGGCGAGGCCGGTGGGATCCTGCATGCTGGCGCTTAGCGTGACCTGGGCGGTGGTGCTACTGGTGCCGGAGGTCACGAACTGGGTCTGACCGATGTAGTTGACCAGCGCGGGGCGCGCGGTGATCTGGAAGGTTGTGCTCGCGCTGGAGCCGTTATGATTCGCATCTCCACCGTAGGAAGCACCCGCGTTAGCGGTGCCCACCGAGGTGTTGTTGGCATACACCACCAACAACGGGGAGTTCAGCCCGCCCACTCCAGTGACCGAGGCGGTACACGGAGTGTTGGCCGGCGGAGCGTAGACCACAGACGCCGGGCAGGAAATCAACGTGGTGCTCACGGCCTTGGCGATCGAGAAGCCCGTCGCTGCGGAACTGGCACCGGCGTAATTCGCCGTAGCCGCGACCGTAGCGGTCACGTTGTACGTGCCAGCGTTGGTCGGCTTGGTCGCACTCGGGCCGTAGGTGGTGGCCCCCGTGCCGATGTAGCTGAAGGTGTAGCTGGAACCGTCGCCGGTGTTGGTGGCCGAGTCAGGACCCTGCGGAGAATTGTTGAAGGTGTAGGTTCCCACCGTCACAGTAACGGTCGGTGTGGCCTTGTTGATCGAGAAGGCCGTTGCTGTGGAGCTGGCGCTGGCGTAGTTCGTCGTGGCCGCAACCGTGGCGGTGGCGGTGTAGGTGCCAGCACCGGTTGGCTTGGTCGCACTCGGACCGTAGGTGGTGGCGCCCGTGCCGACGTAGCTGAAGGTGTAGCTGGAGCCATCCCCCGTATTCGTCGCCGAGTCAGGACCCTGCGGAGAATTGTTGAAGGTGTAGCTGCCCACCGTCACCGTGACGGTCGGCGTAGCCTTCTGAATGCTGAAGGGTGTTGCTGCCGAACTGGCGCTGGCGTAGTTTGCCGTCGCGGCGACCGTGGCAGTCGCGTTATACGTGCCTGCGTCAGTCGGCTTAGTCGCACTCGGACCGTAGGTGGTGGCGCCCGTGCCGATGTAGCTGAAGGTGTAGCTGGAACCGTCACCCGAATTCGTCGCCGAGTCAGGACCCTGCGGAGAACTGTTGAAGGTGTAGGTGCCCACCGTCACAGTGACGGTCGGCGTAGCCTTCTGAATGCTGAAGGGTGTTGCTGCCGAACTGGCGCTGGCATAGTTTGAAGTTGCCGCAACCGTGGCGGTCGCGTTATACGTGCCGGCGTCGGTCGGCTTGGTCGCACTCGGGCCGTAGGTGGTGGCACCCGTGCCGATGTAGCTGAAGGTGTAGCTGGAGCCATCACCCGAATTCGTGGCGGAGTCAGGACCCTGCGGGGAGTTATTGAAGGTGTAGCTGCCCACCGTCACCGTGACAGTTGGGGTGGCCTTGCCGATGCTAAAGGGTGTTGCTGGAGAGCTGGCACCAGCGTAATTCGTGGTGGCCGCAACAGTGGCGGTGGCGTTATAGGTGCCGGCGTCGGTCGGCTTGGTCGCGCTCGGGCCGTAGGTGGTGGCGCCCGTGCCGATGTAGCTGAAGGTGTAGCTGGAACCGTCACCCGAATTCGTGGCCGAGTCAGGACCCTGTGCAGAATTGTTGAAGGTGTAGCTGCCCACCGTCACCGTGACGGTCGGTGTGGCCTTGTTGATGCTAAAGGGTGTTGCTACCGAACTGGCGCTGGCGTAGTTTGCCGTCGCGGCGACCGTGGCGGTCGCGTTGTACGTGCCAGCACCGGTCGGCTTGGTCGCGCTCGGGCCGTAGGTGGTGGCACCTGTCCCGATGTAGCTGAAGGAGTAGCTGGAACCGTCGCCGGTGTTGGTGGCGGAGTCAGGACCCTGCGGGGAGTTATTGAAGGTGTAGGTTCCCACCGTCACCGTGACAGTCGGCGTGGCCTTATTGATCGTGAAAGCCGTGGCGGCGGAACTGGCGCTGTTGTAGTTTGCCGTCGCTGCAACCGTGGCGGTAGCGGTGTAGGTGCCGGCGTTGGTCGGCTTCGTCGCACTGGGTCCGTAGGTGGTGGCGCCCGTGCCAACGTAGCTGAAGGTGTAGTTGGAGCCGTCACCCGTGTTGGTGGCCGAGTCCGGACCCTGCGGAGAATTGTTGAAGGTGTAGCTGCCCACTGTCACGGTTACCGTTGGCGTGAGCTTGCCGGGCTGGACAACCAGGGTTCCATTTGCCGTGGTGGAAAAGGGCCCGTCGCTGAGGGTCACGGTGAAGGGGTAGCTGTTTGCAGCCACCGCGGCGGTGACGCTGAGGGTCAGCGTGGAATTGGTGAACGCCGAGTTGCCCGTCGATGTGAAGGTAGCGGGGCTGAAACTGGCCGTCACCCCGGCGGGCAGGACGGTGGTGACGCTGTAGGTTCCATTGACAGTGCCGGACCCATTGCGAGTCGCGGTGATGGCATACGTGGCGGAGCCGGCGGCGCCGGACATCACGGGTCCGACCTGAGCACCAACGGCAATCGTTCCGGAGGCTGCGGCTGCTATGTACGGGCCGACGAACGGGCCACCATTGCCGAGAGGAGCGGCGCCGATGGGTTGGATGGAGTCGGTGCTGGTGTCGGAGAGAGCACGCTGGAGGTTGATACGCCCGTTACCGGTCTCTGCCTGAGACGCTGCAGCATCCGCGGTGTGCGCGAGGCGGCTGACGACAATGCCATTCGACACGCCGGGGTGGGTCGCCTGGACGAGCGCAGCCGCTCCAGCGAGGATGGCGGCCGAGGCCGAGGTGCCGCTATTGGCGGCGTAGTTGTTGCCGGGATAGGTGCCGAAGATGTTCACGCCCGGGGCTCCGAGGAAAACGGAGGCTCCATAGGTGCTGAAGGGGGCGAGGTTGTCGGATTCGTCGGTGGCGGAGACGCCGATGACGCCGCGATCACCTGCGGGGAAGGTGGGGGTGGCGCTACCGTTGTTGCCGGCGGCGGCAACCAGAACAATGTTCTTCGACCATGCGTAATCAATCGCTTCCTGCAGACTCTGGCTGAAACCGGTGTTACTGAACGCCATCAGGATGACCGAGGCTCCGTTGTCGGCGGCCCACAGGACGCCAGCGATGATGTCGCTATCCTGGCCTTGGCCGCTTGCGTCGAGGACCTTCACGGGCATCACTTGAACGTAGTCATAGCCGACGCCGGCGACGCCTTCCGCATTATTCGTGCTTGCGGCGACGATGCCTGCCAGCCATGTGCCGTGGCCGGAACCATCGGTGGTGCCGTTGGAGTCATCAATTACCGAGGTGCCGGAGACAAGCGAACCCGTGAGATCAAGATGCGTGCCGTCGACCCCGGTGTCCAGGATGGCGACGCGGGCCCAGGAGGACGGTGTGACGACTCCGTAAACCTGATCCCAGCCGATCTTCGGCAGCGCCCACTGGCTGCTGGCGAGTGTGTCCGAAGGCATGCTCTGTACGCGGCGGGTACGGTCCGTTTCGACTCGTGCGATCGACGAATCCTTCTTCATCGCCGCGATGACAGCATCCGCGGTGGCGGCGGGGACTTCAATAACCTGTAGATTGAGAGCCGGGACCGACTTCCTGACCGTCGCCCCATGGCTGGTGACTGCCGACCGTCCCTGTGCCTGTGTGAGACCACGAGCTGTTTTGACGATCAATTGAACCGTAGCTGGCTTCTGTGCCCAAGCTGTGAGCGATAGCTCGGAGATTAAAAAAACGAGCGCGCAAAGCTGAAAAGAGCTCCGAATCGAAGGCCAGTTTAGACCGGAGTTCCTGGGGGACGTGGGGATGGCGTGGTTCTGCACCCTTCGAGTGTTAACGAGGCTTAACGGTCAACGCAATAGGCTGGATGTCCATTATGGGGCAACTCCGTACTAGAATCCAAGTCTGGAAGGCGGCATCGTTACAGCATCTAACCAACTGATAAAAAGCAACAAACAGGGCAGTAGTACTCTCCGCATCGTGGGGCATAGCTCCTGTGCACAGGAGACCCTTCCGCCTTAGGATTGCGCGACGTGCGTCTTCCGGGTGCCCCGCTCTTTTGCGGTCCAGACCGCCAGGGTGAGGACCGCGAATGTCTGGAAAAGTGTGGTGCCAAAGTCCTCTTTATTGCCCGAATAAACGAGCCGAATTATGTGAGGACCCGCAAGGGGTGGGTTTATCGTGGTGAGTCCGATCAGGTCGCAGGCGAGCGGGATTTCCACGCTGTCTTCGAAAGCTTGCCAGCCGGAATCACAGGTCTGCTGGAGGTAGATCACTTCGCCGGTAGCGGTGGTGGTGGTGATTTCCGCTTCATGCTGATTCACCCAGCGAAAGTGTGTGGTTGACGAAGGATGATCCAGCGCGTTGACCAGCGGCGTGATGGGTTCGATGTCGACGCCATTATAGGGATGCCGGGTGGGCAGCACGGATTTGTGCACGACGTGCGCCAGACCGTTGTCGCTCGCCGGGACTTGATAGACGACGCTGCGTTCGTCGCGCCACAGGACGGGGAGCACGCCTTCAAACTTCTTCGGGTTGCGGTAGGGCTGTTCGAGGTCCGGCGCGTCGATGATGGCGATGGCTCGGATGCCATAGAGCTTCAGCCATAGTTCAGCAACTCTGCCTTCGTTGGCTTCGGCACCTTCACCGCTGTAGATCTGATAAAGAGCTCCGCGGAACTCGGAATTGCGGATGCTTTGATCGCAGCAGCCGAAGAATTGCGGAACGTCGGAGAAGAGGTTCATCCAGATGGCGATGGTGCCAGAGGCAAAGACGCGCTGGTTGCCCATGTTCGCGGCGAGCCACTGGGACACGGGATACTGCGCGACGGTCGTGGGATCGGTGGTCTTGGTGGTGTTGCGCGACTCGCGGCGATAGTAGCGGGCTTGAAAGAAGCCAGCGATAAGGAAGACCGCCAGCGCGGCGTATTGTAGGCGCTTCGGCAGCCGGGTCGCGATAGCGAGTGCGGCGATGGCGATGAGTGCGCAGAGGCCGATCTCCATCTCCAACTGGAAGCGATGGGCGATGGGGACAAGTACGCGGCCGAACCACATCTTACTCAGGACGGCCGTGCCGGTGATCAGCGTGAGGTAGACGAAGAAGCGATAGATGCTGGGGATGCTGCGGCGTTGGAACACCAAATGACACGCGAGCATCACGAGCGCGGCGAAGGCGAGAATCACGACTTTCTCCTTCATCGGGGTCACGATGTCCAAGCCCACGGCGCTTTCCTGCACGGTGCGGATAAGAGAGGGTGGAATCCACGGGCTCGCCAGGGCGTAGGCCAGGATGCCGATGCCGATGAAGGTGGGCCAGTGAAGGGATGCTTCGCCGATCTTCTTGGTCCCGAACTTCGCGGCGATGAACGCGCCGAGCGCCATGATCAGGCCGGTGGTGCCGGTCCAGTTGGTGAGCACCAGACAGGCAAGTCCGATCGAAGCGAGTGGGATGAACTGCCAACGGCGCTTGACCGAGGCTTCGTGCAGCAGCCAGATCACCAGCGGGATCCACATGAGCGCCGTGACGTGGGGACCTTCGCCATAGTGGACCAGCGTCTGCAATCGCCGGGGTCCCCAGAGGCCGCCGTTGTCAATGCGGATTGCACGGACCAGAAACGCAGATGGTGACAGGATCGAATACAGCAGCGCTGTCAGGAACGAGAACGCATGTTGCTTCGTTCCTTGGTAGCAGAGCCAAAAGAGCGTGATGGGTCCCAGGCAATACGTGGTGGCGGTGACAAAGTGATACGCATGCGGCGCGGACCAACTGAATGTTCGACCAACTAGTGCGACTAGATGGTGGAGCAGGGGATTGTAGACCTGGCGTGCGGGCGTGCCGACATCCCACAGCGGGAACCAGGAGCGGTCATTCCAGTGGTCCATCAACCAGCGGCTGAAGGACATGAACGCGAGGTCGACCGAGGACGTTTCCTGCGTAAATTCGGTGTGGAACAGATTGTGAACGATGTATGCGTTCAGCGCGAACAGGGCCGCTATACAAACGGCGGTAAGCGCCCGTGGTTGGATGGCGAGATCGCGAAGTCGGGGCGGTATCATCGATGAGTGGGACGCACTCTCATCATTGTAGGCCTCGTCATGGTGGCTTTCGGAATTCTGGTGACGTTCGGCGAGAAGTTACCCATCAAACTGGGTCGGCTTCCTGGCGACATTCGCTACGAGGGCAAGAACGGCTCTTTCTATTTCCCGATCACCACTTGTATTGTGCTCAGCATCCTTTTCACCGTGCTGATGCGGTTTTTCGGCAAACGCTAACGTACACATGGACAATCACGAAATCGCGAAACTGTTGGCGGAGACCGCCGATTTGATGGAGATTGCGGGCGAGGATGGGTTTCGCATCCGGAGTTATCGCAATGCCGCCTCGGTGGTCGACGGGTATCCGGAGCCGCTTTCGGCGATCGTCAAAGATCCGGGGCAAAAGCTGACGGATGTGCCGGGAATCGGCAAAGGAATCGCGTCGGCGATCGAAGAGATTGAGCAGCGCGGCAGCTTCGAGCGACGCGATCAGATGCTGGAGCTGTATCCGCCCACCGCACTGGAGCTGTTGAATATTCAGGGTCTGGGGCCGAAGTCGATCAAGCTATTGTTCGATACCTACCGCGTGTCGACCATCGATGGGCTGGAGAAGTTGTGCCAGGAGCAGAAGCTTCGCGAGCTGCCGCGCATGGGGGCGAAGCTGGAAGAGAAAGTGCTGCGTTCGATTGCGCAGTACCGGCAGCGTTCAGACCGCTTCCTGATGAGCTTCGCGCAGGGCGTGGCGCAAGAGTTGACCGAGTACTTGATGGCCGTTGAGGGCGTCGAGCAGGTCACGGCCGCGGGCAGCTTGCGACGCGGCAAAGAGACCGTGGGTGATCTGGATCTATTGGCCACGGGCCCGGGCGCCGCTGCGGCGTTAGAGAAGTTCGTGAAGCATCCCAAGGTTCATGAAGTTCTGGGTCACGGGGAGAACAAGGCCAGCGTGCGTTTCGGGCTCGAAGGCCTGCAAGTGGATCTGCGGGCGTTGCCGCGGGAACACTTCGGAGCCGCGCTGCAGTACTTCACGGGCAGCAAGGAACACAACATCCATCTGCGCACGCGGGCGCTGAAGATGGGTTACACGTTGAGCGAGTACAGCTTGGCGCGTGTGGAGTCGAAGGAGCCGGTTGCGGCGGCCACCGAAGAAGAGATCTACGAAAAGCTGGGGCTGGCCTGGATTCCGCCGGAGTTGCGCGAAAATCAGGGCGAGATCGAGGCTGCGGAGAAGGGCACTCTTCCGAAACTGCTGACGCTCGGCGATATTCGCGGCGATCTGCATATGCACACGACCGAGAGCGATGGTCGCGCGACGCTGGAAGAAATGGCCCTCGCGGCGAAGGCCCTGGGCTACGAGTACATCGCGATCACCGATCATTCGAAGGCCCTGGCGATGGCGAATGGTCTGGATGAGAAGCGGGCGGTCGCGTTCGCGGCGCTGGTGCGGGAGCTGGATCAGAAGGCGCTGGGGATTCGCGTGTTTTCGGGGCTGGAGTGCGACATCAAGAAAGACGGCTCGATGGATCTGGCCGATGATGCACTGGCGGAGCTCGACTTCGTAATTGGCAGCGTACACAGCTACATGAATCAGGAATCGGCGGAGATGACAGACCGGTTGTTGCGGGCGCTGGAAAACAAGCATCTGCGTGCGATCGGCCATCCGACGGGGCGTGTGCTGCTGCATCGCGATCCGTTTCCGTTCGACTTCGATGCGATTGCGTCCACGGCGGCTCGCAAGAAGGTGCTGCTCGAGATCAACGCGAGTCCGGAGCGGCTCGACTTGACGGCCGCGTTGGCGCGGGCGGCGAAGGCTCGCGGGGTGAAGTTTGTGATTTCTACGGATGCGCATCATCCCAAGCATCTGGCGAATATGCGGTATGGAGTAACGATGGCGCGGCGTGCGTGGCTGGAGCCATCCGACATTGTGAATACGCTGGGCGCGGCTGATTTCGCGCGGGCGATAGGACGGGCATGAAGATCATCTCCTCTGATGAGTTGTTGCGGACCCCGATTTTCTGGGTCACGCGAGACGTTGCGATTGACCCGGATGGGTTTGAGATTCACCGGGCGATTGTGCAGCACGGCGGGTCGGCCGTGGTGATGCCGGTGGATGACAAGAATCGGGTGCTGCTGGTGAAGCAGTATCGCTTGCCGGCGCGACGCTACATGTGGGAGCTGTGTGCGGGTCGCATGGATCCGGGCGAGAAGGTGCTACAGACGGCGAAGCGTGAGCTCACCGAAGAGACCGGGCTGAAGGCGAAGAAGATCACCAAGCTGGCGGAGTTCTGGGTGAGCCCGGGGTTCCTGAGCGAGCACATGACGCTCTACTTGGCCGAGGGTTTGACGGCGGGCGAGCAGAAGCCGATGGAAGATGAACGCATCGAAACGCGTTGGTTCACGGCTGCCGAGATCGAGAAGATGATCGAGGCGGGGAAGATTCCGGATGCGAAGACGCAGATCGGGTTCTACCGTTGGCAGGCCCACCGGAAGGCGGTTAAGAAGGCAGCTGGCGCAAAAAAGAAAACATCGCGCTAAGGGCTTGGGCGCGGTGGCTGACCAGCATCTTGTCGCCAATGGGGGCTTCGCCGAAGGTGCAGCCGAAGGGTTCGTGGAAGAACAGCGGGTCGTAGCCGAAGCCACCTGATCCGCGGGGTCCGTCTAGGATGCGACCTTCGACCGAGCCTCGGAAGGTCTTCACGGGCTTGCCGTCTTTCACCAGGGCGATGACGCACACAAAGCGCGCGGTGCGGTTGGCGACCCCGGCGAGGTTCTTGAGGAGCAGCGCGTTGTTGTCCGTGTCTGTTGCGTGTTCGCCTGCATAACGAGCGGACTGTACGCCTGGGGCTCCATTGAGCGCGTCGACTTCGAGGCCGGAGTCGTCGGCGAACAGGTAGCCTTCGACGTGTTGTCCGTAGGCGACGGCTTTCTCCATCGCGTTGTGCTCGAAGGTGTCACCGGTTTCATCGGGCGGCGGATCGGGGTTCGGGAGCTTGCGCACATCAAAGTCCGGGGCTGCGAGTTGGAACTCGCGGAGTTTGCCTGGGTTGCTGGTGGCGCAGTAAACGATCATCGGCCTAGGCTTCGAACGAACGCTGGAGCGTGACGAGGTCGCTCACGCCGCGGCGCGCGAGGCCGAGCAACTGCGCAAGTTGCTCGTCATCGAAAGCGGACTTTTCGGCGGTCGCCTGAACTTCCACGAATTTGCCCGAGCCGGTCATGACGACGTTCATGTCGACCTCGGCTTGCGAGTCTTCCTGATAGCAGAGGTCGAGCATGGACACGCCGTTGATGACGCCGACGCTGGTGGCGGCGACGCAATCGATCAGCGGGTTCTTCTTGAGCGTTCCGAATTTCAGCAGTTGCTGGATGGCGCTGGAGAGGGCGATGTAGGCTCCGGTGATGGCTGCGGTGCGCGTGCCGCCGTCGGCCTGGATGACGTCGCAATCGAGGACGATACTGCGTTCGCCGAGAAGGTTCAGATCGACGATGGTACGGAGGGAGCGGCCGATGAGGCGCTGGATCTCCATGGTGCGGCCGGATTGGCGGCCTTTGGCGACTTCGCGCGCGGTGCGGGTGCTGGTGGCTCGCGGGAGCATGGAGTATTCGGCGGTGACCCAGCCCTTGCCGGAGCCGCGCAGGAAGCCCGGGACGGATTCTTCGATGGAGGCGGCGCAGAGGACGCGCGTATTGCCGACCTCAATGAGGGCGGAGCCTTCGGCGGTCATCAGGTAGTCGGTGGTGACTTTGACGGGCCGCATGTCGTGCGGTTGGCGTTGATCGATTCTCATTAATTTCCTGCGGACCGGAGCGAGTAGAAGAACAGCAGGCCGACGATGGCGATGCCGACGAGGATGATGATGGCGCACGGCACGAGGCCGCGGGTTTTTTCCGGCGGTGGAGCCGCTTTCTTGCCGGTGGCTTTCTTGAATTTGGACATGTGCGGGTTACTTTCCGGAATGGGACGGATCGAGGGCACCCATCAACGCCGCGGCGAACGGAGAGCTGGATGCAGGCTTGGCTTCGGGCGCGGGGGAAGCGACCGGTGCGTGTTCCGCGGGCGCGCGCGGCGCCAGGTAACGATCCTTCTTAAGGACGCTGCGCTCAAGTGTGTTGCTGTAGAGTGTCCAGTTGCCTTCCAACTGACGATCGTGTTCGATCAGGGCGCGCATGGCTTCCATCTTCGAATCCATGTTGTCGAGCAGGTGCAGCAGCATGGCTTCGGGGAACGACGGGAGCTTGGGCGAGCCGAATTCGAGCTGGCCGTGATGGCTGAGGATCAGGTGGACCACCAGATCGCGCAGACGCACCGGGAAGTCGGGCTGCTTGTGGATCTGATCGGTGATCATCTGGATGCCGATCTGAATGTGACCGAGCAACTGGCCCTGATCGCCATAACGGATGGAACGCGTGAATTCGAGCTCGTAGATCTTGCCGACGTCGTGCAGGATGATGCCAGTCATCAGGATGTCGGCGTCGATGTTCGGGTAATGTGCTGAGGTGAACTTGGCGAGCGTGCACAGCGAGAGCACGTGTTCGATCAGGCCGCCGATCCAGTTGTGGTGGACGCTCTTGGCGGCGGGCGCGTTGCGGAAGGCGTAGGCGACGGCGGGATCGGCGAAGATGCCGTCGAGCAGGCCCTTGAGATGCGGGTTACTCATGGCGGCGATGTGCGCCTGCAACTCACGGAACATCTCATCGCGATCGCGCTTGGAGGCGACCAGGAAGTCGCCCAGATCGATTTCCGATTCCGGGACGGTTTTCAGCTTGTGAACGGTGAACTGCAACCGGTTCTGGAAGATCTGCGTGGCACCTTTGACGCGCACGAAGTCGTTGTGGCCGAAGGCTTCGAGCACTTCGGCGGCGTTGTCCCACATCTTGGCGTCAAGTTCGCCGCTGCGGTCGGTGAGGACCAGAGACAAGTAGGGCTCGCCGGTTTTCTTCTGGCGAACTTCTTTGTGTGCGACGAGGAAGACAGCCTCGATGTTCTGGTTCGGTTGGAGTTCGTTAATGTAGGGTGACTTCATTCAGAGTGGCCGGAGTCCTGTCGCTTAGCGCGACGAGGAGGCTCCGGTCTTTTGCGTGCCGGGCACGGGGAACATGCCAAGCAGGCGCTTCATGCTGGGATTGGCGATGACTTCTTCGCGGGTGACGGTGAGCGGCTTCAAAGTCGCGACGTCGCCCCAGCGGGTGTCTTTGCCGGGGGAATTGCCGGAATCGACCCAACCTTCCTTGATCTGCAGGAAGGCTTCGCTGCGGAGCTTGGTGAGGTAGGCGCGGATGGCTGGTCCTTGGCGCTGGCTATAGAGGAAGTTCTGGATCTCGTTTTCGACTTCGCCGTAGCTGGCCAGGCCTTCGCGCTGGTGATCTTCCACTTTGAAGATTTCCCAACCGTTGTCGAACTTGATGGGATCGGTGACGAACCCGGGCTGTTGATTCCAGACCAGGTCTTCGATGACCGGGTTGAGTGCACCTTTGATAAAGGGATCGAGCAGGCCGCCACGATCCTTGGTGAGTTCGGCATCGGAATTGTTCTGCGCCATGGCCGGGAAGGTTTCGCCGCGCTTGGCGCGATTGGAGAGGTCCTTGGCTTTGTTTTCGGCGGCGGTGAGTTCTTCCGGGGTCTTCTTATCTACGGTGGAGACCAGGATCTCGCGCAGGAAGACGCGTTCCATGCGTTGGAACTCGTCCTTGTGTTCGTCGTAATAGGCGCGGATTTCTTCGGATGGCACGCTGATCTTGCGCATGATTTCGTCGCGAACCACGCCATCCACCAATAACTTGTCTTGCAGGGAACCACGGAAATCTTCGTAGGATTTGCCGGTCTGTTCGACAACGAACTTCTGGAAGGCGTCCGGATCGGGCAGTTGGAATTGGCGCTGATAGTCAGCGATCTGCTTGTTTAGGTCGGATTCGACCTTCAGGTTGAGATCCTTGCCCTTTTGACGCAGTAGGATTTCGTCGATGCGGTTGCGCAGGAGGTCGGCCAGCATGGCTTCGCGGGTACGCTCGAGTTCGGCACCTGTGAGGCCCTGCTTGGAGAGTTCTTCTTCGACACCCTTCTTAT
>CANIIC010000102.1 GCA_947467395.1 Bryobacterales bacterium | reverse complement strand
CTCCTGGTAGACGACGATCCCGCATCCCGTTTGACACTGCAAACCGTTTTAGAAACATGCGGTTACAGCGTTGAGGCGGCTGCGAGTGCGGCTGAAGCTGTCGGCAAGCTGGATGAGGGTGAATATGCCCTGGTCCTGAGCGATCTCAGCATGGAGTCGCCCGAAGCTGGCCTAAAGGTCCTCGCCCACGCCCGGATGATGGAATACAAGCCCGCTACGGCGCTGTTCACGGCCTACCGGGACATCCAACCGACTCCGGAGAGCTGGCCCAGCTCGTTGCTCATCAAACCTGAGGACATTCAGGGCTTACTTACGAAAGTGGCCTCGCTCATTAGTGATCGCGCCACTCGCCGCTTGCGCCGCGAGATGGTTCTAGCCGGGGTTTAGGCCTCTTCTTCTTTAAAAGCAATGCCTTGCGGGGATAGTCCCGTCTCGACCTTCAAGTAAGTACTATTACCTACTGACCCTAAGGGTATTTTAGGGCTTGTTTGATTCAGGACTTTTGTTGTGGACTTCGTGGTACTTGATGAGCCGTTAATTGACGGACAATCCTATTCGGAGGCTGAGAAAACTACAATGAAGAGATTTTTAACTCTAGCAATCACGGGCGCAGTCCTTCTGGCTGGCTCGGCGTTTGGCGCGACGATTAATCCGTACACGGATTCGACGGCATTCGCGAACGCGACCGCGCTCTATACGAGTTCGAACACGGAAACCTTTAATACTGCCACGAGTTCGATCTTCACTCTGACGCAGATCGGCGGCGGCCTGAACCGCGGCACGGATACCGTCGGCGGAAAGTGGTACGACGGAGTGTTGAATACGGCGGGTGGTGGCGCTGCTCAAACCTCGAACATCTCGCTAATCGGTGGCGGCAACATGTACGGCGTGTCCGGTACCTGGGATCTGTCGTTCCTGAGCTCTGGCGGTGGTGTCAAGATTACGCTGAATTTGGCCGGGGGCGGTACGCAGACGCTGACTCAAACTCTTGGTAACACGAACTCGCAACTTGGCTTGGTTAGCGGCAACACGGGTAACTCCACGGGTCCGTTCTTCTTTGGCTTCACGTCGGACGTGGCGTTCACCTCGTTCACTCTGAGCGCCAACTTGAACGGTATCACCGAAAACTACACCTTGGACAACCTGACGGCGCTAACGACCAGCCCGGTTCCTGAACCGGCGACTTTCGGCCTGATGGGCTTGGCCTTGGTGGGCTTGGGCTTCGCGCGTCGCTCGCGTCGCTAATATTAAGAGATCTGGCCTCCGAATCAAAAGGTCCGAGCGTGAGCTCGGGCCTTTTTGTATTTATTGAGTGGTTGCTCGTTGGCAATGCAACCTATCTTGACGGTTAAGAATCGACTGAGCTGGTTCTGATTCTTTCTTCGATCTGCTCGATGTTTCAAGTATTTGCGATGCACCGCTAGGTAGAAGACCTTAGTCGCGTTACGGGACCCGTGGTACTGTCGGGTTGTTCCGTCTACTCTGTCTCACCTTTAGTCTCAGAAACGTCGGCGCGATTACCGGCGCTGAGAAAGAAGGTTCGATTGAGATCGTTTCTAAATTTTTGCGGAATCATGCTGTTGGCGGTGGCATTGCCGGCCTCTGGGGCCTCGATCGCTACGTTCACCTCGTCGACTGCGTTCGACGACGCTGTGTCTGGCTACCCTGGCCTGCCGACTTTCAATGAGACTTTTACGACAGTGCCAACTACCATCCTGAACATAACCTTCAACGGGGGAAATCAGTATCAACGCGGCATCGATTTGGGAAAACTCTGGGATCAGGTGACAAATCTGTCCCCATCACAAACCACGACCATCAGTCTGACGAATGGCAACATGATGCTGGGCGTTGGCGCGATCTGGGATCTAACTCCGCTCGGTCCTGGCGCGGGACTCAAGATTACGCTCAACTTTGCCGACCAGCCCTCGCAAGATTTGTCGCAGGTTCTGGGCTACACGGTGGGCAACTTCAGTGGTCCATTCTTCTTCGGCTTCATTTCCGATCAGAAATTCACGTCCTTCACGGTGGGTGCTAGCCAATCGTACTATACGGAGAACTACACCATAGACAACTTGTTCATTATTGATCCGCCGGCTCCGGAACCGGTTCCGGAGCCGGCAACCATAGGCTTGATGGGCGGATCTCTGGTGGGGCTTGCCGCTCTGAGTAGGATGCGCCGCCGAGCTTAAGAAAGCCCGGTAATGACTGTCTCGAGCTGTTCGAGCGCACCCGCGAAGAAGTGATCCTGGGCCTCGATTAGTTCGAGTTGTTTGGGCCCGGTCAAGTCGTCCACAACGGCTTGCAGGTCGGGAACAGGTCCGAACTCGTCGTGGGTGCTTTGTACGAAGGTCTTCGGGACAGTGCAGCGTTCGAGATACGACTTGTCCTTATAGACGGTCGGGAAGCCCACGGCGATCACGCGACGGGCGCCCATGCCGGCGCAACCCATGCGCAGAGCGATGCGCGAGCCGAAGGAGAAACCGGCCAAGGTGAACGGCAGGTCTGGATAGCGCGAACGCAGGTAGGCGAGCGCCACCTTAGCATCGTCGAGCTCGCCTTCGCCGTTGGCGTAGGTGCCTTCGCTGAGGTTCACGCCGCGATAGTTGAACCGGAGGACCACGCATCCGGCATGCCGCAGGCCTTTGGCGATGCGGTACACAACTTTGTTGTGCATGGTGCCACCGTGCTGTGGGTGCGGATGACAGACCAGCGCGGCTTCGCTCGGGTTGCCTTCTTCGGGTTCTTCGAGCAGGGCTTCCAGACGCCCGGCGGGGCCGTCGAGGAAGAGGGATTCAATTTTGCGAGCCACTAGCGGTAGTTGGTGAACTGCATGTCGATGCCGAAGTCAGAAGATCTCAGCAACTGCATGACTTCCTGCAGTACGTCGCGATCCTTGCCGGAAATGCGGATGAAGTCGCCATTGATCGCGGCCTGGACTTTTTTCTTACTGTCCTTGATGGCCTTGATAATGTCGCGGGACTTCTCGATCGGGATGCCCGATTGGAGTTTGACTTCCTGGCGCACGGACGAACCTGAGGCGGGTTGGATGACTCCATAGTCCAGGCCCTTCAGCGGAACGTTGCGCTTGACCAGCTTGGATTGCAGGACTTCGGTGACCGCTTTCAACTTGAAGTCATCGGAGCTGGTGAGGATGAGCTTCATATCCTTCTCATTCAGCTCAATATTGGACTTCGAGTCCTTGAGGTCATAGCGCTGTTGGATCTCTTTCAGCGCCTGCTGCACCGCGTTGGACACTTCGGGCAGTTCAATCTTTGATACGACGTCAAAACTGTTGTCAGCCATTCAGTTCCCTAAGGCTACCAGAACTTTTTCGGTGATGTCACGCACCAATTCGGGCAGGGCCTTTTCGAGGGCGGCGGCCACGGCAGCTTGCACTTTTGCCGGATCCGGCTTGGAGGGCGGGGCATAGTGCGCGTCGGAGACCGGCTGCGCGAGGGAGCCGGCCGGAGATACATACTGTCCCATGAGTCCGCGTTCGAGGATGGCTTCCTGGACCAGGGGACGGATTACTGCGGCGGCGACCGAGGCCTCGAAGGGTTTGCGAAGCGTCGCATCGCAGCCGGCGAGCTTGGCCTCTTCCTCGTCGAACGTTTCGAGTTGCCCGGCGGTGAGGATCACGCGCACATGGGGACGCCAGCGCTTGACCTGGCGGCAGAGATCGTAGCCGTTGCGCCCCGGCAGGAAGGCGTCGGCGATGATGAGGTCCGGATCGGTTTCGGCGATGCGGACTAAGGCCGAAGCTCCGTCGGAAACGGTGGTCACGTCGAAGCCTTCTTCACGCAGGATGTGTTCGCCCATGCGCTGGGCGTGCGGACTGTCGTCTGCGAGCAGGATCATACTCATGTTTCGTCTTGAGTTTACGCTGTCCGACCGTCCTGCTGCTAACGGAAAAACAGTTAGCGCATGTGGCTGGTGTCCTTCTCGTTTTCCGCGCAGACGTATTCCAGGATATCGGTGTCGGGCTGGAGCAAGTGCGTGACCGTAAACGTAATCGGTTTGTTGTAGAACGCGGGGTCCTCGAAGGTCATCTGCTGCTGCAGGTGTCCGACGTCGAGGCGCGTGTAGCGTTCGGTCATCTTCATCGTTGGGCTGGTGGGGTGCGCTGGATCGAGCATGGTCTTCCCGTTGAAGCCAATGGTCTCGACCACAAAGGTGTCCTTCTCCCAACGCCCGATGGAGTAGCCTTGCCATGATGGGCTGGGGTCCTTGGGTAAAGGTCGTCCGTCGGTGTAGATTTGGCGCGTCTGGCTGTCGAGTTCCAGCAGGATCAGTGTCAAACCTGGCGTCTGTACGATCTTCTGGACCTCGGACAGGAGAACAGTGCGCGGCATCCCATAGGGGAGGCAACCATTGATTTGCGCGGGCGGAATGGCGCGTCGGGCAGCGAGCACGGCCTCCGCAGCCGGAGTCACGAGAATGTCGCCAGGAGGGAGGTCTCGGACGATGCTGCTCGCGTAGATGGATGTTGTGAACGACTCCATGCCGGGAACCTGGAACACGTCAGGACGATTCCCGAGCTTGACCTTTTCTTCGGCGGATTCTGATTTCACGTGCCAGACGCCAGAGAGGTCGGGTTTGCCGTCGCGGGTGCGGGGCATCTTCGCGGTAAGGTTTACCTTGCCGTCTTTGGTGCGCGGCACACCGGCGGCGGGATAGTTGAGCCACTGTGCCGAACAGAGCGGCGATAACGACAGCGCCAGCAGGGCGAATTGGGTGATGCGTGAGCGTTGCACCCGCAGATAGTAGCACGCGCCGTCTAGGGGTACAGAGCCGCGGACGGTGCGTGATTGCTGCGTTGGTCGTCGCTATGGTTTGGGCTTGGCCGGAGCAGGTTGCTGCGGAGCGGCAGGCGCCTGCTGATTTGCAGGACGCGCGTCGGGGTTCTGTTCGAGCGCCGTCGGGTTGGTGACCGGGGCCACCGTCACGTCACCCTGGAAGCCACCGCGGCCACCGGCTGCCGGTACCAAAGGCGGAATGTTCTGCTTGGGCGCGCTCATCTGTGGAGCGCCATTCTTGGCGGCGGTCCACGTGTCAGGTCCGCGGCGCATGAAGCCGAAGGTGCGGCCCAGCATGCCGGGGCGGACGCGATTGTCGAGATCGAATTGCTGGCGCGCGAGCGCGGCCGGGTCGGCGTCAGGAACGCGAACTTCCAGCTCCTGCAGGCGGGCTTTGGCTTCATCCACCCACTGGCTCAGCGGGTAATCGCGAACAATGCGGACCATGGAATCGGCTTCCTGCGCGCGGAAGGCCGCTCCGAGCTTTTGGTAAGACTGTCCTTCGAACCACAACGAATCCGCAGCCTTGCTGAAGAGCGGATACTGATCAGCCAAGCCACCCAGGCGGTTCGCGGCGGCGTTGTAGTTGCCGCGTGAACGGTAGAACGTGCCGACCCGATACTCGCCTTCGGCGAGAACTTCCTGAATGTTGCGCAGGGTCTGTTCCGCCTGAGGCGCGAACTTCGAATTCGGATATTGGACCAGCAACTGGCGACATTCCTGTTCGGCGCGCAGGGTCTGGTTGGAATCGCGATCCGGCTTTTCCATCTGGCGGACGTGCATGTCGCACAGACGCATCTGGGATTCGGCCGCTTCTTCCATGGCCGGGTAGAACAGGATGAAGTCCTTGTATTCGGCTTCGGCCTGGCTGTAGCCGCGCGTGCCGCCTTCGCGATACCAGGCGTCGGCGACGGCCAGCTTGGCCTTGGCGCCGAATTCGCTCGACTCATACGTATTGAGGAGCGTGTTCAGCGTAATGCGGGCGATTTCGTAGCGGCCTTTTTCGATGTCCTTAACGGCTTTGTCGAACAGGATTTTGTCGGGCTGATCGGTGGCCTGCGTGATGGGGTTGTCGTACTTCTTGTGCTTGAAGCCGCAGGAACTGGCAGTGACCAGTGCTAGGACTGCGGCACCCCACCGAATGGACGATTGAGAAATCATGGTCTTCACCCTCTGTCTATTCTAGCCGTTCTAGGCCTGGATCTGGACCGCTGCGTTGGCTAGGCGGGTCATCTCCTGGAAGGTGTGCGCGGGGTTCACAGTGTTGAACACGGCGCTCCCTGCGACCATCCACTCGACGCCGGCTTTCGTAACCGTTTCAACGTTTTCGAGCGTCACGCCCCCATCGATCTCAATGACGAATTGCAACTGGCGTTCCGTTCGCTTCTGGACTAGTTGGCGGACCTTGTTGAGCGCGTTCGGGATGAATTTCTGGCCGCCGAAGCCGGGGTTGACGCTCATGATGAGGACGAAGTCGACCAGGTGGAGCACGTCATCGAGCGTCGAGACCGGGGTTCCGGGGTTCAGCACGACGCCGGGGCGGGCGCCTTCGGCACGGATCAGCTGGATGGTGCGGTCGAGGTGGACGCAGGCCTCTTGATGGACCGAAATAAGGTCCGCTCCGGCTTTGGCGAAGGCCGGGATATAGAGGTCGGGGTTCTCGATCATCAAGTGGACGTCGAGCAGGGCCTGGGAGGCTTTACGGAGTGATGCGACAACAGGAGGCCCGATGGTGATGTTCGGGACGAAATGGCCGTCCATGACATCGACGTGCAGCATGCGGCAGCCGGCGGCTTCGAGCGGGGCGACGGAGTCGTAGAGGCGCGCGAAGTCGGCGGAGAGGATGGAGGGGAGAATCTCAGGCATCGGAAAGACTCATGCTAGCACGCGAGGTTCGGGGTAGCCGCTGGGTTGCGGCGCGGATACAATGGTGCCCATGCTGCGTACAAACATTTCGCTGGCGTTGGCCACGGTTCTTGGATTTGCGGTTGCTCTGGTGGCTCAGCCGCCGGCGGGTGGACCGGGTGGAGGCAAGGGTGCTCCGAAGGCCGGCGCGGTGGTGGAGAAGATCCGGACCTTGAAGCCGAACCTGTACCTGATCACGGGTGGCGGGGCGAACACGTTGGTGCGTGTGACGCCTGAAGGCTTGATCGTCGCCGATACGAAGAATCCGGGCGATGAGAACTACACGCGCGTGATGGAAGAGATCAAGAGTGTCTCGCAGGCTCCGGTGAAGTGGGTGATCAACACGCAACATCATCCGGACCATGTCGGCACGAATCAGCAGTTCATCACGGCGGGCGCGCAGGTGTTGGCTGCGGAACCGCTGGCGAAATTCATGGCGAGCGACCAACGCACGAAGGACATTCCGGGACGTCCGCAGGTGACGTTTGCGAAGAACTACACGCTGAAGTTCGGCGGTGCCACCGTGGATCTGCTGTTCACGGCTCCGGGGCATTCGGGCGGCGACACTTTGGTGAACTTCACGAACGAGAAGATCATCATGGTGGGCGATCAGATGTCGGATACGGCTCCGATTGTGGACTTCGCGAATGGCGGCAGCTTGAAGACGTGGAATGCGCTGATGGATGCGGCGTTGAAGACGGATTTTGAGTTCGCGATTCCCGGCCGTGGCGAGCCGAAGACGCGCGCCGAAGTGCAGGCTTTCCGCGACAAGATGGCGTTGGTCGCTTCGCGCGCGGCGGAGGCTGCGAAGTCGGGTGCGACGACGTTCAAGATGGACGACCTGGGGTGGACGTTCCAGCCGGCGGCGGTTACCTCGATGATCGCGGAGATGAAGTAGTTATTTCCCGAGCTTCTGCCACTCGTCGACCTTCACGCGGGCGACAAGGGCGGTGTTCGGGCCAAAGATGAGGGCTTCGCCATCGGCGACGCCTTGCGCTTGATTCGGGAACGCACCAGTGAGGTTGGGCTGGTGCGTGACCATCACGGTGTTGGTTCCTTTCGGCGTTTGCGTGACACGCTTCTGCAGCCACGCGGCCTGCGCGGCTGTTCCTCCAGACATACTTTGACCGTTATCGCCTAGCTCGGGTACTTCCTGGGCTTTGGCGAACTGCGCGTATTTGACGGTTTCGAGGGCTCGGTACGTGGGACTCGAGAGAACTTCGCCGATGGGGATCTTGAGGGCCTTGAGGGCTTGGCCCATAGCGGTGGCTGTGGTGCGGCCTTCTTCGTCGAGCTGACGTTCGAGTTTGGTGTTGTCGGGGTTCGCGGTGGCCTTATCCGGGGCGTTGCGCGGAGACGCCGTGTGGCGCATGACGATGACGTAGCCGCCTTGTTGCAAGGCTTTCACGAGGGCTTCGCCGGAGAGGGATTGCGAGAAGCTGAGGGTCGCGGTGAGGAGCGTCAGGAGAGCGAGTCTCATGCGCCCATTGTGTCACCTAGTGAGAACGGCGGCGAAGAAGCCATCGCCTTCGTCGCGACCGGGTTGGCGGAGCATGGTTTGGGCGGGGGAATGGCTGGCGACGATGGATTCGTTTTCTTCTTGTTCGAGGGAGCAGGTGGAATAGACGAGTTTGCCGCCGGGCTTGAGGCAGGTGAGCGCGTTCGCGAGCATCCGCTGCTGCTGGGCCGCGAATTCGGCGAGGTCTTCCTCTTTGAGGCGCCACTTGATTTCGGGATTGCGGGCGAGCGTGCCGGTGCCGGAGCACGGGGCGTCGAGCAAGATACGATCGAAGGCTATGGTGAACGGCAGGGACTGCGAGGCATCGAGGACGATGCGGGCGGCGGCGGGGTCGACTGATTCCAGGCGTTTGAAGTAGCGATCGCAGGCGACCGTGCGGGCTCCGGCGGCGAGGATCTGGGCGGTTTTGTTGCCGGGCGCGGCGCAGAGGTCGAGGACCAGCATGCCGGGCTCGATGTCGAGCAGCGGCACGATGGTGCGGGCTCCGATGTCCTGCTGGCGGCCGGTGTCGGGATTGATCGAGGCTTCGGGCTCGATGAGCGCGGCGTTCGCTATTTGCGTGGTGACGTCAGTGCCGTAGTGCGCGTCCCAGTGGGCGACGAGCCACGGGGGAAGATTCAGTTCGGTAGCGCGATCGGGCCACTGCACGGGGTCGCGATGGACTTTGCGGAGCACGGCGTTTACGAAGCCTGTCGCGCTGCGTTTGCGCGCGAGCTTCACGAGCTCGACGCTATCGGCGACGGCGGCGTGCGCGGGGATGCGGTCGAGATGACGTAGCTGGTAGATCGCCATGCGGAGGGCGATGCGGACTTCGAGGTCGAGCTTGGCGGTCTTGCCGGAGAAGACGGTGATCAGGTGATCGAGATGGGCCTGATAGCGCAAGCAGCCGAGCACGATGGTTTCGGCGAGGGCAAGGTCGCGTTGTTCGGCTTTTTCGCGGCGCAGGAGGTCGGTCGCGTAGCCGCCTTTGGCGACCTTCATCAGGACGCGAAACGCGATTTCACGCGCGGGGGACATAGAGGGCCTTCAATGTTTCGAGATTGCGGCGATCGTCGCCGGGTTTGTCTACGGGTGTTTCGAGGATGAAGGGTTTGTCGCGCAGCTTGGGATGGTTGACGATTCTGCGGAACGCTTCGAGGCCGATCTCGCCTTCGCCGATGTTCTGGTGGCGATCGAGATGGCTGCCGAGCTTGCCCTTCGAGTCATTGGTGTGAATGACTCGGATGTTGTCGAGGCCGAGCAGGCGGTCGGCTTCGGCGAGCGTGTCGGCGAGTCCTGCTTCGGTGGTGATGTTGAAGCCGGCGGCTAACAGGTGGCAGGTGTCGATGCAGAAGCCGATGGGGAGATCGGTCAGTTTGGGCGCGAACTCTCGCATGACGTGGAGTTCTTCGAACTTGCTACCGAGCTGAGCTCCGGAGCCGGCGGTGTTCTCGAGCAACAGAACCAGCTTGCCGAAGGTGAGTCCCTGCGCGGCTTCGGCGACGCCTTCGATGACCTTGTAGATGCCTTGCTCGATGGTCTGGCCTTTGTAGTTGCCGGGGTGGGCGACGAGGAACTCGGCTCCAATGGCGATGGCGCGTTGGAGTTCGCCTCGAAAGGCATCGACGGATTTGCGGCGGATCTCTTCGTCGACGCTGGCGAGGTTGATCAGGTAGTTGTCGTGGATGACGAGTGGGTTGAGATCGTGTTTTTCGCGCGCGTTGTTCAGGAGTTTGATCGCGGGCGCGCTGGGAACCGAGGCTTTCCACATGCGTGGGCTGGAGGAGAAGATCTGAAATGTGTTCGCGCCAAGGCTGGCGGCTTCGAGGGCGGCTCCCTCGAGCGCCCCAGCAATCGAGGTGTGCAACCCAACGCGCATAATCTTCCATAATAGAGGCGGAGCGCTTACGATGCGTCGTCTTCTGATCTTTTTTCTGTTGGCCACCACCGCTTTCGCGGCGAATGTGCGGCTGTATTTGAAGGATGGCGACTATCAGATGGTGCGCGAATACGCGGTAGAAGGCGACCGTGTGAAGTTCTACAGTGTGGACCGGCGCGGGTGGGAAGAGATGCCGCTGGAGCTTGTGGATCTAAAGAAGACGGAGAAGGAAGTCGCCGATAAAGCTGCTGCGCTGGCCGAGACACTGAAGCAGGAAAAAGAAGAAGACCAGGCGATCAAGGCGGATCGCAAGCAGGTGGCCGAAGTTCCGCAGAACATTGGGCCGTACTTCATCGATGGGCCGAAGATGACGCTGCTTGAAGAGAACAAGGTCACCATCGAGGACAGTAAGTCGCGACGGATCTTGCAGGTACTGGTTTCGGCACCGATCATCGCGGGTAAGTCCACGGTGACCATCGACGGCAAGGCCGCGAAGTTCCGCATCACGACGGCCACGCCGGAGTTCTACTTCCGGCTGGCGCAGGAAGAGCGTTTCACGATCATCAAGTTGGATCCGAAGAAGACGGATCGTGTGGTGGAGACGGTCGATATTCTTCCCAATGGTGAGGCGCCCGTAGAGAATCAGAAGCAGGTGGCGGTGTTCAAGAAGCAATATGCACCGCAGCTGCACAAGATCTGGCCGGAGCAGCCTCTGGAGCCGGGCGAATACGCGTTGGTCGAGTACACCGAAGGCCAGGTAAACGTCCGCGTGTGGGAGTTTGGCGTCGATAAAGCGCCGCGTAAGTGATGCGGTGGCTGCTGGCGTTGGTGTGCGCGGGGCTGGCGTGCGCGCAATCGGGGATTCCTTCGTTTGCGCTGAACACGTTTGGGCGCACGATCGATTTTCGAGTCCGCAACAGCGCCGCGCTGGTGTTGGATGCGGCGTTTGCTGCGGAGGAGCGCACTTCCTCGGGCGGGTCCATGAAGGTGTATCGCGACCAGGCCGGTCGCACGCGTGTGGAGCAGGCTCAGACGCCGACGTTGGTCGAGATTCACGATCCGCAGCGAGGCGTGTTCTATGTCCTGGATACAATCCAGCGCACGGCCTACAAGGTGGAATACGAACGTCCAGAGACTCCGAAGCCAGGACCGCTGGAACCGCTGAATCCATTGGGCGCATCGGGGTTTCTGGGACAAGCGCCGCCCCCGGTGGAGCGCATTGAGGTGGCCGAGCAGGCGGAAGCA
This sequence comes from Bryobacterales bacterium, assembly GCA_947467395.1. Taxonomy (GTDB): domain Bacteria; phylum Acidobacteriota; class Terriglobia; order Bryobacterales; family Bryobacteraceae; genus Palsa-187. The sequence continues at coordinate 3,078 of CANIIC010000102.1, read as the reverse complement.
CTGGGGCAGCGCCTGTTTGACGGGATTGAGGCGGCGGGGAAGCGCGTGACGGTCACGTACCCGCCGAACTCGATGGGCAACGCCGAACCGTTGGTGATCACGCAGGAGACTTGGTTCGCGACGTCGATTCAGGCGACGATGCTCGCGATCCAGCGGCACCCGCAGACGGGCGAGATTCGCACGGAACTAGTGAGTGTGCGTGCGGGCGAGCCGGATGCTGCGTTGTTCCGCGTGCCCGAGGGTTACACGATCAGCGATCAGCCGGTGCTGTTTCGTGTGGCGCTGGTGGATACTCCACGCTGAGCAGGAACAAGCCTCGTGCTGGGACTGTGGGGCCGGGCAGGCGCGGTGTCAAAACGTCGACTGAGGCGATGTTCCCTTTGCCCACTTCGAGCAACACTCCCACGATGTTGCGCACCATATGCTTCAAGAAACCGCTGCCGCGCACGCGGTAGATGAGGCGGTCGCCTTCGCGGGTGAACTGGGAGGAGAAGATCGTGCGCACTTTGCTGCGGCCCTGGGTGTCACTTTCATCTGCCGTGGCGAACGAGGTGAAGTCGTGTTCGCCTTCCAGGCGCGCGGCAGCGTCGTGCATGGCGGCTTCGTTCAGGGGATAAGGATGGTGGTGGACGTAGAGGCGTTCGATGGGCGGACAGAGTTCGGCGCGCAGGATCCGGTATTCGTAGGTCTTGGCGAGGGCGTCGAAGCGCGGATGGAACGTGTCGTGGACTTCGGCGGCTTCGACGATGCGGATGTCGCGAGGCAACAGTTGATTCATCGCGCGGCGCAGGTTGTCGATGGGTATGGGGTTGGTGAGATGGAATGCGGCCACCTGGGCGAGCGCATGCACGCCGGCATCGGTACGGCCGGAGCCTTCGATGAGGACGGGTGTTCCTTCGAGTCCGGCGAGAACCTGTTGCACGGTGCCCTGGATGGTCGGCAGGCCCGGTTGGACCTGCCATCCGTGATAGTGAGTGCCGTCGTAGGCGAGCGTGATGCGAATGCGACGAGGCACTATTTACGTGAGCCGGGCTTTTCTACGGGCAAGCCTTGCTGGCAGAGCGGGCAGAAGTCCGGCGGCCAGGTTTCGGGCTTGAGCGTGGTGAGTGCGACGCGCGGCACTCCGACGTCGGCCGTGCCTCCACTGCGGTCGATGATGGAGCCTGCTCCGAGGACGTTGGCGCCCAGGGCCTGCAGCAGTTCGATGACTTCCTTGGTGCTGCCTCCGGTGGTGACGACGTCTTCGACGACGACGAATTTTTCACCGGGTTCGACGGTGAAACCACGGCGGAGCTGCATTTTCCCTTCGGCATCGCGCTCGGTAAAGATGAAGCGGACGCCCATGGCTCGGGCAACTTCGTGGCCGATAATGAGGCCGCCCAATGCGGGCGACGCGACGGAATCGCCTTTCGGCATACGCTCGGCGAGCTGTTTGCCGAGGTTTTCCGCAATGTTAGGGTACTGTAAAATCTTCGCGCTTTGGAGGTATTCCGCAGAGTGCAGTCCGCTGGTTAAACGGAAGTGTCCGCGGAGGTAAGCCCCTGTTTCAAGAAAGGTTTGGAGGGTTGAGTCAGTCACGGTGTCCTGTGCAATAATTGTTATTCAGTCCCAAGCTGCGGTGGCTGCCCTGTAACACCAGAGCGTGCCCGCGTCGTCAATTCACTTGAGAACGAAAAACTCTTTTGGGGAGTAGTTTACTACGATGAAGGCAAAGCTGTTTATAACGCTGGCGGTGCTGGCCGCGGCAGGGTACGGAACGTACTCGTATTTGAACCGCCCGGCGACGCTTACGTTCTTGAAGGCCAAGGTGTCACGCGGACCTGTGGAATCCGTGATATCGGCAACCGGAACATTGGCTGCGACGCGCCTGGTGCCTGTGGGCAGCCGCGTGTCGGGCAACGTGGTTCGCATGTATGCGGACTACAATACGGTGGTTCGCAAGGGGCAACTGCTGGCGGAGATCGATCCGTCGACCTTCCAGACTGCTCTCGAACAACGCCAAGCCGCATTGCGTAGTGCGGAAACGCAGCGCCTGTCCGCCTCGGTTGGCGAAAAGCGCGCGGACGTAGATGTTCGGAACGCGGAAACCTCGATCATCAACCAAAAGTCGGCTGTTGCACGGGCCAAGAGCCAGTCGGACGAAGCCAAGCGTAAATGGGACATCCAAAAGGGGCTGGCCGAAAGTGGCATCGCGTCGAAGGACGCGGTGGACACAGCCAAGGCTGCCTACGATCAGGCGTTGTTGAGCGTGGAATCGGCCGAAGCGCAGTTGCGCACGGCGGAAGCCAGCCTTGAGGCGACCAAGATGCAGCGGGAAGTGACGCTGACCCAGAAGGTGTCGGCCGAATCCCAGATTTCGACGGCGCAGGCGCAGTTGCAGGACGCTGATCTAAACCTGAGCTTCACCAAGATTATCTCTCCGGTGGACGGCGTGGTCATCACCCGCAAGCTGAACGAAGGCGAAACGGTGGCGGCGTCGATGACGACCCCGCAGCTGTTTGAAATCGCCGAAGACCTGACGCAGATGCACCTCGACACGAACATCGACGAATCGGACATCAGCCGCGTGCAGGTGGGCCAGCAGGCGACGTTCACCGTGGATGCGTTCCCGGGTCAGACGTTCCAGGGCGAAGTGATTCAGATCCGCCGCGGCGCGGTGAACGTGCAGAACGTCATCAGCTACACGGTCGTGATCAGCGTAGACAACTCTGAGCTGCGCTTATTCCCGGGCATGACGGCGAATACGCGCATTGTTGTCGACCGGGCCGAAGATGCGGTTCGCATCCCGAGTTCGGCGCTGCGTTTCCGTCCTCCGGCTGAACTGACGGTGGTCGGTGATGTTGGCGGTAAAGGCAAGGGCGGCAAGAACGGCGTTCCGGCGGAAGCGACTAAGGATGCCCCGAAGGAAGTTTCTAAGGCCGAAACCAAGGCGACTCCGGCGGATGCCCGTCCGGAGCCTCTGAAGCAGACTGCGCCGCCGGCGGAGGTCGCGCAGGGCGGCGGCCGTGGACGTCGTGGTGGCGATGGCAACGGTGGCGACGGACAGTTCCAGGGTCGCGGCAAGGGTGGATTCCCGGG
>CANIIC010000101.1 GCA_947467395.1 Bryobacterales bacterium | reverse complement strand
GGCGCAGTGGAAGATGGGCGACCAGGATGGGGCTAGCAAGTCCTTCCAGGCCGTGCTCGAAACCGAGCCGTCCTCGGTGGACGCGCTGCGCGGACTTGCCGCCATGGCCATCGAACGCGAGCAACTGGATCAGGCCCTGGAACTTCAGGCTAAGCTGATCGAAGCTGGCGAACGCACTCCGGAGTTGTTCTACAACACCGGACTCCTGCTGCAGAAGGCCGGCAACACGGACGACGCCATCAAGCTGTATCACGAGGCTCTGGCCGAGCGCCCGAACTTCGCGGAAGCTCTGCTAAACCTGGGTCACGCTCTGAAGACCAAGGGATCGCTCGAGGAAGCCCGCAATTACTGGCGCCAGGCGTTGGAGCACAAGCCCGAACTGGCCGCCGGGTATTTCGGTCAGTAGTCTCTCCTTCTAGATTATTCAAAAAGCCGGAGATCCCCGATGGGGGTCTCCGGTTTTCTACATGCAAAAGTGCTTGACTGCCCATGTCACGGCGATATACAGTTGTTGACATTGGTCTTAAAGGCCACAGTAGGGTCATTTCGTCAGGAGGTTTAATGAAGTCGAGCACTATCAAGTTCTTATTGCTGTCCATTCTTGCGGCAACTTCGACGTTGTTCGCACAAACCGGTCTCGCTACCGTAACCGGCACCATTACCGATCAGACCGGGGCCGTCATGGCGAACGTAACGGTCACTGCCAAACAGTTGGCCACCGGGGCCATTTCCACCGCCGCTAGTTCGGAGACCGGCAATTACACGATTCCCCAGCTTCGCGTGGGTGAGTACGAAATCTCTATTGAACAAACCGGCTTCAAGGCCTTCCGGCGCGAAGGGCTGACGCTCAACGCTGCCCAAACGCTGCGTCTCGATATTCAGATGGAGGTCGGCTCTACTACCGAATCTGTGACGGTGACCGCCGAAACCTCGCTGATGAAGACCGACAGCGGTACGCTCACCACCAACATCACTCCGCGCCAGATCCAGAACCTGCCCCTTCTGCCGGTCGGCACGTTCATCCGTGATCCGTTCTCGGTCGGTCAGACCGTCGCAGGTCTGACTTGGACTAGCTCCGGATTCGGCGTTTCGCGCGTCAACGGCTTGCCGGGGGCTGGCATTCAATACCGCCTGGACGGAGAAGTTCTCGGTCAGTTGGCTGCTCCGACGATCACCACTCGTACGCAGCCCAGCCCGGATGCTGTCGAAGAAGTCGCGGTGCAAACCTCGAGCATCGCCGCTGAGTTCGGTTCCGCTTCCGGCGCCGTGTTCAACGTCTCGATTAAGTCGGGCACGAACAAATTCCACGGCGCGGTTTACGACTACCACGTCAACGAAGTGTTGAACGGATACGATTCAGCGACTCGCATCCGCAACAAGGTGCGTCGCTACGATTACGGCTTCAATTTTGGCGGCCCGGTAAAACTGCCTGGTCTCTATGACGGCACCAATAAAAGCTTCTTCTTCTTCAATTGGGAACAACTTCGCGATAAGCAGGTTGCGCAAGCCACGGCCACTCCGACGGTTCCGACCTCGGCTTACCGTAGCGGTGATTTCAGCGGTTTGTTCGCTGCATCGGGCAACTTGAACCTGCGTGTGAACGCCGGGGGCACGATCCGCGACTACAAAGATCCGCTGGGCAACAGCATTCGTCTCGGTACCATCTTTGATCCGCGTTCGACCACTCAGGTGACTTGTAATGCGGCTTTGTCGTCAGATTGTACGGCCGGTTCGACGTTGAATTACCGCACTGCGTTCGCGGGCAACGTGATTCCGACCTCCTTGTTCGATCCAGTGGCCACGTCTGTCCTGAACAAGTATGTGCCGCTGCCGACCAACACTTCGGCCTTGATTAACAACTTCCAGGTGCCGATCGCCACCAGCCGCGTGACCAGCTCGCCCGCGCTGAAGGTCGACCAAAACTTGGGTTCGAAGGGCCGCTTGTCCGGCACCTGGACGCGCAACAAGACCGCGTCTCCCGTGCAGACGCTCGGCAACCTCGCCGAAGGTTTCGCCGAGCCGATCTCGAATAACCAGGGCACCTACGAAACCAGCGACACGGTTCGCGTGAACTTCGACTACACGATTAAGCCGACCATCAACTACCACCTAGGTCTCGGCTACAACATCTGGGAGTTCACTAACAACCCGCTGACCACCGATTACAACGCGGTTTCCGACATCGGGCTCAAGGGCGCCACGGTGAATCGTATGTTCCCGCGCTTCAATCTGGGTGCGCAGACCACGCCGGCCACGGGCGGCATGAACAACATTGGCAACAGCGGTAACTCGGTCCAGCCGGAACGCCGCCCGTCGATCACGCAGACCGTGACCTGGGTCAACGGCAATCACACCATCAAGGGTGGTGCCGACTTCCGTCAGGACATGATTCCGTTTACGAATTACGGCAGCACGAACGGCGTCTACGGCTTCACCGGTAATGGCGTTACGTGGCAGCCCAGCTTGCTGGGTGTGGCCGGTTTCCAGGGCAATACCAACGTCGGCTTTACGTTCGCCAACTATCTGATGGGTAGCGTCCGCACCGTCACCTTGGGCGTCCCGGTGGGCTACCGCCGCAGCAAGCAGCAGTGGGGTATGTTCCTGCAGGACACCTGGCGCGCGCGTCGTAATCTGACCATCGACTACGGTCTGCGTTGGGACTACGGCACCTACACGAAGGAGGATTACGGCCGTTTGGGTGCGTTCAGCCCGACGGTTGCCAATACCTCCGCCGGTAATCACCCGGGAGGCTTGATTTACGAGGCCACCTGCCAGTGCCAGTTCGCCGCGAACTATCCGTACGCAGTTGGTCCGCGTTTGGGTGCGGCCTACACGATCAACTCGAAGACTGTACTGCGTGGCGGCTTCGCTATCGCCTACGGTGCCATCCCCACAGTGAGCGGCACTGCCGCCAGCACCGTGACGTCGCCCGATGTGCAGGATGGGGAAGAGTTCTTCAAATTGAAGGATGGTATCCCCTCCAGTATCCAGCCGGCTTGGCCGGTGTACAGCTCGGGCCAGGGCCTTCTGGCTGGAGCGGTGGGCGCTGCCCCTACAATGGTCGATCCGAACGCTGGCCGTCCGGACCGCACTTATCAATGGAACATCGCTCTGCAGCGTGAGATCACACGTAACTTGGTGGTCGAAGCTGCTTACGTCGGAAACCGCAACGTGTGGCAGTCCGCTACCGGCTTCCAGGACCTCAACGCGGTGTCCGAGCAACTGCTGTCCAAATACGGATTCACCGTGGGCAATGCGGCCGATGCGAGCATCCTGACGCAGCGCATCGACCGACTTACGACGGCGCAGCGCTCGACCTTGCAGGCTCGCGGCGTGAACATCCCCTACGGGAGCTTCCCGGTTACGGGTGCGACGGCGCAGACTGTGTTCCAGTCGATCCGTCCGTATCCGCAGTACAACACCGGTATCGCTCCGGCGTCGCCGATGGGTCGCATCTGGTATGATTCGCTCCAGTTGACGGTCACCAAGCGCTTCTCGCATGGCCTGTCCGCTAGTGGGAACTACACTTTCTCGAAGAATCTGCAGCAGATCTCGGCCTTTGACGTGTTCAACCGCGCCAACGGCAAGGACATCGTGGGCGGCAACCCGCCGCACATCCTGCGTATCTTCTTCGAGTATCAGATCCAGAAGCCGTCCAACTCCATCCCCGTGCTCGGCAACAAAGTTGTGTCGTGGGCGGTTCGTGACTGGGCCATCTCTGGCGCGATGACGTATCAGACGGGTAGCTACCTGGCCCGCCCGACCGGTACCGGCGCTCTCCCGATCAGCCAGTGGCTTGGTCGCGGCCCGGGCAGTGCGCAATTGAAGAAGAATACCGACGGCAGCTACATGAGCCCGTGGTCGGTGAACTGGACGGATCTGGACGGCAACAAGCGTACAGATCCACTGGACATCAACTGCAAGTGCTTCGATCCGAACAAGACGGTCGTGCTGAATCCGGCCGCGTGGGAAAACGTTCCGGATGGGCAATGGGCCGCGCAGACGCAGCAACTGCCGTTCTTCCGTCAGAACCGCCGCCCGAATGAAAGCGCCAACCTGGCCCGCAACTTCCGTTTCGGTCAGGATGGCCGCTTCAACCTTCAGGTGCGCGTGGAGTTCCAGAACGTGTTCAACCGTCGCTTCCTCGGAAATCCGTATGGTGGGAACGCGGCGAACCCTGGGAACTTCACTACCGCTCCGACGACGAACGCGGCTGGCAGCTACATTGCCGGCTTCGGTACCTTCGGCAACCTGAGCAACGCGGGTTCGTATGGAACGCCTCGTAGTGGCCAGTTCATCGGTCGCTTCACGTTCTAAGCAGTCCGGTACAAACCAACCGGCCGTGTCAAGTGCAAACTTGCGCGGCCGGTTTCGTTTCTGCTACAGTTGTACGTAACCATTTTGGGAGACTCGTAGGCCCGTTGTGCCCAAACGAGTCGTTAGGACCAGTCACATCATGAGTAAATCATCCGGCAAGAAGTTTGCTGCTGCCGCAAAACAGGTTGAAGAGCGGCCCTATACCCTGGAGGAAGCAGTTCCTCTGGTGCAGAAGGTCAAATTCGCCAAATTCGACGAAACGGTGGAGTTGCATCTCCGCTTGGGCGTCGATCCCAAACACGCCGACCAGATGGTGCGTGGCACGATTGTGCTGCCGCATGGGTTAGGCAAGACTAAGAAAGTGCTCGTCATCGCCTCTGGTGACAAGCTGCGTGAAGCCACCGAAGCCGGCGCCGATTTTGTCGGCGGCGACGAGATGGTCAATAAGATCCAGTCCGAAGGTTGGACCGATTACGATGCCGTGATCGCCACGCCGGACATGATGCGTAGCGTCGGTCGCCTCGGTAAAGTGTTGGGTCCTCGTGGCCTGATGCCGAACCCGAAGACCGGCACCGTGACCACGGACGTGGCCAACGCCGTCAAGGAAGTGAAGGCCGGCAAGGTCGAATTCCGCGTCGACAAGACGGGCGTCGTTCACGTGGGCGTGGGCAAGGTGAGTTTCCCCACTGACAAGCTGACGGAGAACGCCAACGCGTTGCTCCAGGCTGTGGTGAAGGCGAAGCCGTCTGCCGCCAAGGGTAAGTACATGCGTACGGCGACCATCTGCTCGACCATGGGTCCGGGCGTGGCTCTCGACGTGACTGTGTACAACGCCAAGCAGGCCTAGGAGTCCAACCATGAAGAAGAAATCAGAGAAGAAACTAGATCTGGACGCCTTGCGCGCGGAGTTGGACCAGGCGGAAACGGTCTTCCTCGCCGGTTATGAAAAAATGACCGTGAGCCAGGACTACCAGTTGCGCAAAACGGTTCGTGGCGTCGGCGGCAGCTACAAGGTCGTGAAGAATACGATCGCGGCCAAGGCGTCGGACGGAACCAAGTCGGCGGAATTACTGGCGGACCTGAAGGGGATGTGCTCCATCGCCTACACCTCCGGTGATCCGGTTGCGTTGGCCAAGGCCCTCACGGTCTACGCCAAGGAAAATCCGGCCTTTACGTTTAAGGCGGGTATGGTCGAAGGTCGCGTGGTCGACGTCACGGGCATCAATGCTCTGGCGACGCTGCCGTCCAAGGAAGAGATTTTCGCCAAGTTGCTCTGGGTCATCAATGCTCCGGCGCAGCAGTTGGTCACGGCGATGAACGGCGTGGGTCGCAATCTGGCCGTGGTCGTGGATCAGGGCGTCAAGGAAAACAAGTTCCAAGCTTAAGTGGTTCGTGGCTTAGGCCGCGGCTGCATAACAGGGTTTAAGAAATTTACGGGAGTCGAGATAAAGACAATGGCTGACATCAATCAAATTGCGGAACAGATTCAGGGTTTGACGCTGCTCGAAGCATCGCAGCTGGTGAAGTTGCTCGAAGAGAAGCTGGGCGTTTCGGCGGCTGCGGCTGCTGTTGCGGTGGCTGCTCCGGCGGGCGCTGCGGCTCCGGCTGCGGAAGAAAAGACCGAATTCACGGTCGTTCTGACGGGCGCGGGCGCCAACAAGATCAACGTCATCAAGGTTGTTCGCGAAGTGACCAGCCTCGGCTTGAAGGAAGCCAAGGACCTGGTGGACGGCGCGCCGAAGAACATCAAGGAAGGCGTCAACAAGGAAGAAGCCGAGACCATCAAGAAGAAGTTCGTCGAAGCCGGCGCCACTGTAGAAGTGAAGTAGTTCGTTCTCTTCGCCATGCGGCTGGAGTACCCCTCTGGGGACCCAGCCGCTTTGGCGTGTCCATCTATGGGTTGCCTCCCGGCCGGTCGGGTGGTACCGTGTTACACTTGGATTACCGGAAGAGCGGACCGACATCACAGTGAATTCTGCTTCCCGCGAATTGCTCGGCATTACGTCTGAACGATTGCGGGGCCTAGCCTGGAAGATTAGGGCCCTGCGCAGAAATCTTACACCCGAGGTGTGTCTACGCCTCGGGGCTTCGTATTTTCTAGCCCCTTAGTCTGTTTACTGGCCGGACGCACGTGTGCCGGTTGCCGCTTGGTGAATTAAGAGGACCTTTAAAATGAACAACACAGGAATCCGCGTGGCTCGGCAACGTTTGGACTTCTCGAAGATCAAGACCTCGATTCCGATCCCCAACCTGATCGAAGTTCAGAAGAAATCGTACGAGCGGTTTCTGCAGATGGACTTGCTCCCCAGTGAACGTGACGACACCGGTCTGGAGAGTGTTTTCAAGAGCGTGTTCCCGATTTCGGACTTCCGCGGCTTGAGCCAGCTGGAATTCGTCGATTACGCCATCGGTAACTGGGAATGCAAGTGTAGCAACCTCAAGGGGCTGCATCACCTGCGATCCACTTGTAAGAATCCGGCCTGCGGCGCCACCATTCAGACCGATCCGTTCCACCCGGGCGAAGTGCTCTGCGATCGTTGCGGTACGTTCAATCGCAACATTGTGACCTTCTGCTCGCGTTGCGGTGACCCGGTCGGCCTGCAGTTGAAGTACGACGTTCCGGAGTGCGAACAGCGCGGCATGACGTACGCGGCACCGCTCAAGGTGACGATTCGCCTGACGGTCTTCGACAAGGACCCGGAAACGGGCAACAAGTCGATCCGCGATATCAAGGAACAGGAAGTCTTCTTCGGCGAAATCCCGCTGATGACCGATAACGGTACCTTCATCATCAACGGCACCGAACGCGTGATTGTCAGCCAGTTGCACCGTTCGCCCGGCGTATTCTTCGAACGCCAGCAGTCGCTGGGTTACTACCTCGGCAAGATCATCCCGTATCGCGGCAGCTGGGTAGAGTTCGAATACGACAATAAGAACCTGCTGTACGTTCGTATCGACCGTAAGCGTAAGTTCTACGGGACCGTGTTCCTTCGTGCGTTGGGACTCAAGACCGACGCCGACATCCTGCGCGCCTTCTACAAGTGCAGTGAAGTGGTGTTCAAGGACAAGAAGCTGATGTGGAAGGTGAGCGAATCGCTCATCGGCCACAAGCTGTCGTTTGCGATCAACTCGAAGGGCGGGGAAACCGTTGCCGCCCAGGGTAAGAAGATCACGAACTCGGTTTACAAAGAGATCCTGAAGGCCAAGATCGACCACGTTCAAGTGGAATCGAACGATCTCGAAGGCGCCTATGTGGCGGCCGACGTGATCGACATGGACACAGGCGAAGTCCTGATCGAAGCCAACCATGAACTGACGCCGACTATCCTCGGCAAGGTCATGGAAGCCGGCATCAAGAACGTGGAGATCTTCTTCCCGGAACTCGATGACGTGGGCAACGTGCTGTCGGCGACGCTCAAGAAGGACGCCGTCAAGCAGCAGAACGACGCGCTGCTCGAAATCTACCGCAAGCTGCGTCCGGGCGATCCTCCGACCGTCGACACGGCGACCCAGTTGTTCCAGGGCATGTTTTTCGATGCGCGCAAGTACGACTTCTCGCGTGTCGGCCGCATGAAGTTCAATATCAAGATCCACGACAACGCGGAGTTCGCTCCGGAAGCGTGGACGCAGGATCCGGCGAACGCGGGCCGCAACCCGATGGACCGCCGCATTCTGGATGAAGGCGACTTCATCGACACCATCAAGTACCTGCTGAAGCTGCGCCGCGGTATCGGCGTGGTCGATGACATCGATCACTTGGGCAACCGCCGCGTTCGCGCGGTGGGCGAATTGCTCGAAAACCAGTTCCGCATCGGTTTGGTCCGCATGGAACGCGCCATCAAGGAAAAGATGAGCGTGTACCAGGAAATGTCGACGGCGATGCCGCACGACTTGGTCAACGCCAAGCCGGTGATGGCCGCGATCCGCGAATTCTTCGGCTCCAGCCAGCTGTCGCAGTTCATGGATCAGACGAATCCGCTGTCGGAAATCACCCACAAGCGCCGCCTGTCGGCCCTTGGACCAGGTGGTCTCTCGCGCGAACGCGCCGGCTTCGAAGTCCGCGACGTCCATCCGACGCACTACGGCCGTATCTGCCCGATTGAAACGCCGGAAGGCCCGAACATCGGTCTGATCAGCTCGCTGTCGTGCTTTGCCCGCATCAACGACTACGGCTTCATCGAAAGTCCCTATCGCCGCGTGAAGGATTCCGGCGTTGTGGAAGAAGTCGTCGTCCTGAACCCCGGCGACACCGACTACAAGGTCGGCCAGATTATGACGCTGGGCGAGATGGAAAAGGCCAACAAGGCCTTGGGCGCCAAGAAGCAGATCGCCGAATACGAAGCCCACTGCGACTATCTGTCGGCGTGGGAAGAAGATAAGTACATGGTCGCGCAGGCGAACGTGGCGGTCGATGACAAGGGTCACATCACGCAGGATCTGGTGAACGCCCGTCAGGCCGGTAACTTCATCCTGAAGCACGTCGAAGAAATCGAATACATGGACGTCAGCCCGAAACAGCTGGTGTCCGTGGCTGCCAGCTTGATTCCGTTCCTTGAAAACGATGACGCGAACCGCGCATTGATGGGATCGAACATGCAACGCCAGGCTGTGCCGCTGCTGCGCGCCGAAGCGCCGTTTGTCGGTACCGGTATGGAGAAGGTGACTGCGCGCGATTCCGGCGCGGTCGTCATCTGTAAGCGCGCGGGCGTGGTGGACTCCGTCGATAGCGAACGCATCATTGTTCGCGTCGAGGGTGGCGAACATCACGAAGGCCAGATGTCGCGTGAAGTTGGCGCCGACATCTATCAGCTGACCAAGTTCAAGCGTTCGAACCAGAACACCTGTATCAACCAGAAGCCCATCGTTTACGAGGGCCAAAAGGTGAAGAAGGGTGACGTGCTGGCCGACGGTCCTTGTACCGAAATCGGCGAGCTCGCTCTGGGCCGCAACGTCCTGGTCGCCTTCATGCCGTGGCGCGGTTACAACTTCGAGGACGCCATCGTCGTGTCCGAGAAGCTGGTGAAGGAAGACTACTACACCTCGATCCACATCGAAGAGTTCGAAGTGGACGCTCGTGACACCAAGCTGGGACCCGAGGAAATCACGCGCGATATTCCGAATATCGCCGAAGGCTTCCTCACCAACCTGGACGAATCGGGCATCATCCGCGTCGGCGCGACGGTCAAGCCGGGCGACATCCTGGTCGGAAAAGTGACGCCGAAGGGCGAAACACAGCTGACCCCGGAAGAAAAACTGCTCCGCGCGATCTTCGGCGAAAAGGCCGGCGACGTGAAGGACGCTTCGCTCTACTGCCCGCCGGGCATCGAAGGCACCATCGTCGATTGCAAGGTGTTCTCTCGCAAGGGCACTGAGCTGGACGAACGCTCCAAGTCGATCCTGGAAGAGTCGGAAGAACGTCTCCGTCGCAACCTCGAAGACGAAAAGCGCATTCTGAACGACGAACGCGCCAAGCGCTTGTTCAACCTCTTTGGCGGCCAGGAAATCCAGGCCGACCTGCATGATGAGAAGACGAACAAGAAGCTGCTGTCCAAGGGACAGGAACTCTCCCGCGACCTCATCGAAAAGTTGCGTGCGCGCGACTTGAAGCGCATGAAGGTGAAGGAGAAGGATCCGCGCCTCAACGAACAGATCGACGAAATCGAAGAAATGACCTCGCGTCAGATCGCCGTGCTCGAAAAGATCACGGACGAAAAGATCGCGAAGCTGCGTAAGGGCGACGAACTGCCTCCGGGCGTAATCAAGCAGGTCAAGGTCTACATCGCCATGAAGCGCAAGCTGTCGGTCGGCGACAAGATGGCCGGCCGCCACGGGAACAAGGGTGTCATCGCCCGTATCGTTCCGGAAGAAGATATGCCGTATCTTCCTGACGGCACGCCGGTCGAAATCGTCCTGAATCCGCTGGGCGTTCCGTCTCGTATGAACGTTGGTCAGATTCTTGAAACCCACTTGGGTTGGGCTGCCAAGGCCCTGGGTGTCAGCTTCGCCACGCCGGTATTCGACGGTGCGACGGAGAAGGACATCAAGGCGCAGTTGAAGCAGGCTGGTCTGCCGCTATCCGGCAAGATTCAGTTGCACGATGGCATCAGCGGTGCGGCGTTCGAACAGCCGGTCACCGTTGGCTACATCTACATGCTGAAGTTGAGCCACTTGGTCGATGACAAGATCCACGCGCGCTCGATCGGACCTTACTCGCTGATTACGCAGCAGCCCCTGGGTGGTAAAGCCCAGTTCGGCGGCCAGCGCTTCGGCGAAATGGAAGTCTGGGCGTTGGAAGCCTACGGTGCAGCGTACGTTCTGCAGGAATTGTTGACGGCGAAATCCGACGACGTCTACGGTCGCGCCAAGATTTACGAAGCGATCGTCAAGGGCGAAGCAGCTGCCGAGCCCGGCGTGCCGGAATCGTTCAACGTGTTGATCCGTGAGTTGCAGTCCCTCTGCCTCGACGTGGAACTGATGAAGTCCCAAGTCGAAGTTCTGGACACTGCGCTGGCGGCCGATTAATCGAGGAGCAAGGAGAACCATATGTATCGTTCATCACCATATGACCGGGCGAATATCATCGCCGATTTCGATTCGATTCGCATCTCCCTTGCCTCGCCCGAGAAGATCCGCAGCTGGAGCCACGGCGAAGTAACGAAACCCGAAACGATCAACTACCGTACGTTCAAGCCTGAACGCGACGGTTTGTTCTGCGCGCGTATTTTTGGGCCGATCGCCGATTGGGAATGTTTGTGCGGCAAGTACAAGCGCATGAAGCATCGCGGCGTCATTTGCGACAAGTGCGGCGTGGAAGTTACGCTGTCGCGCGTCCGTCGTGAACGCCTGGGGCACATCGAACTGGCCAGCCCGTGTTCGCACGTGTGGTTCTTCAAGGGCCTCCCGTCGCGCATCGGCTACCTGCTCGACATCACTCTGCGCGAACTCGAACGCGTGCTGTACTTCGAAGCGTTCGTGGTCGTGGAACCGGGCGACGTTGCCGACATCCGCAAGGGTGAGGTGATTTCGGATGAGCGCAAGCGTGCGCTGGATCAGGAACACTACGGCAAGTTCACCGCCATGATGGGCGCCGAAGGCATCAAGGAACTTCTGAAGCAAGTGGACTGCGATGCGATCAGCATCGACATCCGCGAGCGCATGAAGACCGAAGCCTCGCAACAAAAGAAGCTGAAGTACGCCAAGCGCCTGCGCGTGGCGGAAAGCTTCCGCAAGTCGGGCAACAAGCCGGAGTGGATGATCCTGGATGTGATCCCGGTCATTCCGCCGGAACTTCGTCCTCTCGTGCCGTTGGATGGTGGCCGTTTTGCGACCTCCGATCTCAACGATCTCTATCGTCGCGTCATCAACCGTAACAACCGCCTGAAGAAGCTGATGGAGCTGCATGCTCCGGACGTGATCGTGCGCAACGAAAAGCGCATGCTGCAGGAAGCCGTCGACGCTCTGTTCGACAACGGCCGTCGTGGTCGCGTATTGCGTGGCGCCAACAACCGTCCGCTCAAGTCGCTCTCTGACACCCTCAAGGGCAAGCAGGGCCGCTTCCGTCAGAACTTGCTCGGTAAGCGCGTCGACTACTCCGGCCGTTCGGTCATCGTCGTCGGTCCCGAACTGAAGCTGCACCAGTGCGGTCTTCCCAAGAAGATGGCGCTCGAACTGTTCAAGCCCTTCATCTACCATCGCCTGGAACAGCGTGGTCATTGCACCACGATCAAGCAGGCGAAGGAATTGGTGGAGCAGCAGGATCCGGTGGTTTGGGACATCCTTGAAGAAGTCATCAAGGATCATCCGATCATGTTGAACCGCGCCCCCACGCTGCATCGTCTCGGTATCCAGGCGTTTGAGCCGGTGCTGGTCGAAGGCAAGGCCATCAAGCTGCATCCGCTGACCTGTACGGCGTTCAACGCCGACTTCGACGGTGACCAGATGGCGGTTCACATTCCGCTGTCGCCGGAAGCTCAGATCGAATGCGCCACGTTGATGCTGGCAGCCAACAACATCCTGTCGCCCGCGCATGGCGCGCCCATCGCGGTGCCGACCCAGGATATGGTGTTGGGTCTGTACTACCTCACCAAGTCGCGCCCCGGCGCCAAGGGTGAAGGCCGTATGTTCGCCTCCATTGACGACGTGTTGATCGCGCTCGAAATGGAAGAAGTCGAAACGCTGACGCCGATCCGCTTGCGCCATACCGGCAAAGTCATCGACCTTACCAAGGCGTTCGACAGCCAGAACCTGATGCACACCGAACCGATTGAGTTCTCCAAGCAGTACATGGATACCACGGTCGGCCGCGTCATCCTGAACGACACTCTGCCCGCGGACATGCCCTTCATCAACGGCTTGTTGAAGAAGAAGGGTCTGACGCAGATGGTGCAATACTGCTACCTGAAGTTTGGGCTGCAGACCACCGTCGGCATGCTGGACCGCGTCAAGTCGCTAGGCTTCCTCTACGCGACCCGCGCCGGTATCTCCATCGGTATCGATGACATGATCGTTCCGGGCGAAAAGCCGGCCATGGTGGCCAAAGCCCAGAAGGAAGTCATCGACGTCGAAGCGCAGTATCAGGAAGGCGCCATCACGCACGGTGAGCGCTACAACAAGATCATCGAAATCTGGTCGAAGGTTACTGAAGATGTGTCGCAACGCATGTTCAAAACCATGGAAGAAGATGATCGTACGGGCCGCATCCTGAACCCGATTTACATCATGGCCGACTCCGGCGCCCGCGGTTCTAAGCAACAGATCCGCCAGCTGTCCGGTATGCGCGGTTTGATGGCTCGCCCGTCCGGCGAAATCATCGAGCAGCCCATTACGGCCAACTTCCGCGAAGGCCTGGACGTGCTCCAGTACTTCATTTCGACGCACGGCGCCCGTAAGGGCTTGGCCGATACCGCGCTGAAAACGGCCGACTCCGGCTATCTGACCCGCCGCCTCTGCGACGTGGCTCAGGACGTCATCGTGACGGAATCGGATTGCGGTACGGTCGACGGTATCTACGTCGAACCGATCATCGAATCCGGCGAAATCATCGAACCGCTGCGCGACCGTATTGTGGGCCGCGTGACGCTCGAAGATCAGATGGATTACGAAGGCAAGATCATCGTTCGCGTGAACGAAGTCATCAACGAAGAACTGGCTAGCGCGATTCAGGCGGCCGGTATCGAGCGCGTCAAGATCCGCTCGGTGCTGACCTGCGAATCGAAACGCGGTGTCTGCCAGCTGTGCTACGGCCGGAACCTGGCAACGGGTCGCCTGGTCGAACGCGGCGAAGCGGTCGGCATCATCTCCGCGCAGTCCATCGGTGAACCGGGCACGCAGCTCACCATGCGTACCTTCCACATCGGTGGCGCGGCGACGGGTTCTTCGGAACAATCGAAGCAGGACGCCAAGTCCGACGGCTTCGTGAAGTTCCACGGTGTCACGACGGTGAAGAACGCCAAGGGCGAACTGATCGCCATGAACCGCAACGGCATCATCGCGATCCTGGACGACAAGGGCCGCGAAAAGGAACGTTATCAGGTGGTGTACGGCGCGAAGGTATACTTCGCGGACGGCGCCAAGGTCAAGGCCAACGAAGTACTGCTCGAGTGGGATCCGTATACGTTCTCGATCCTGACCGAAGTCAGTGGCACCATCCACTTCAAGGATTTGATTGATAGCGTGACGATGGCCGAACAGGTCGACGAAATCACGGGCCGCTCGCAGTGGGTGGTTACCGAGATTACGGACGAAAAGCGCATCCCGGCCGTGATGGTCCGCCCCACCGGCGGCACCAAGCACGACGAAAAGCGCTACCTGATGCCGATGCATGCTCACTTGACCGTGGCCGACGGCGAAGAAGTTCACGCCGGCGACGTTCTCGCCAAGATCCCGCGTGCGACCACCAAGACCAAGGACATCACGGGCGGTCTGCCGCGCGTGGTCGAGCTGTTCGAAGCGCGCAAGCCGCGTGAGAAGGCGGTTATCACCGAAATCGACGGTATCGTCAAGTACGGCGAAATCTCGAAGGGTACCCGCAAGATCATCATCATCGGTGACGATGGTGAGCAGAAGGAATACTCGCTGCCTCGCGGTGTGCACATTAACGTGCAGGAAGGTGAACGCGTCCGCCACGGCGATCCGCTGATGGACGGTCCGCGCGACCCGCACGACATTATGGCCGTGCTCGGCGAAAAGGACCTGCAGAAGTACCTGGTCAACGAAATCCAGGAAGTCTACCGTCTGCAGGGCGTGAACATCAACGATAAGCACCTGGAAGTCATCGCACGTCAGATGATGCGCTGGGTGAAGATCGAAGACATTGGCGACTCCGAATTCCTGCC
>CANIIC010000100.1 GCA_947467395.1 Bryobacterales bacterium | reverse complement strand
CGGTATCAGCCGGTGAGTCATCCTGCTCCCAAGCCGTCGGTGAAGGCGTTGGCGCGTGCGGCGGCACGTGTGCGCTCGGCGCGCGGGTAACAAGTGAAGTTCGCCATTGTGGGGACGCGCGGGATCCCGGCGCGCTACGGTGGCTTCGAGACCTTCGCCGAAGAACTTTCCACCCGTTTGGTTGCGCGCGGCCATGAAGTGACGGTGTACTGCCGCGCGAAACATGACGCCCCCTCCTATCACGGCGTGCAGCTGGTGTACCTGCCGACCATCGCGCACAAGTACACGGACACAATCGCACACACCTTTTTCTCCACACTGCATGTACTCACTTGCCGTTACAATGCGGTGCTCTATTGCAACGCGGCGAATGCGATCTTCACGTGGATGCCGCGTGCCTTGGGCATGCCCGTCGCGCTAAATGTGGATGGGTTGGAACGGAACCGCAAGAAATGGAACAAGGTTGCCAAGGCCTGGTATCTCATTTCCGAGAAGCTAGCCACTTGGATGCCGAACTGGATCGTGACCGATGCGAAGGCGATCGAAGACTACTATCGCGAGCGCTACAACCGCGCATCGACCATGATTCCATACGGCGCGGAACTCGGGCCCGTGGCGACGGACGCGGTGCTCGGCAAGCTGGGCCTCACGCATCGCGGCTACTTTCTGTTCGTCAGTCGCATGGAGCCGGAGAACAACGGGCTTCTGGTGCGGGAGGCTTTCGAGCGCGTCCAGGGCAATGTGAAGCTGGCGTTGATCGGCGATGCTCCGTATGCGGCGGAGTACATCGCCAAGGTTCGTGACACCCAGGATCCGCGCATCGTGATTCCGGGCGCGATCTACGGCGCGGGGTATCACGAGCTAGGCTCGCATTGCTTCGCCTATATTCAGGCCACCGAAGTCGGCGGCACCCATCCCGCGTTGATTGAAGCGATGGGCCGAGGGGCACTCACTTTATATTTGGACACGATCGAGAATCGAGAAGTGGCGGGCGGCGCAGGCTTCGCGTTCACGCATGAGACACTCGCGGACGTTATGCAGCGAGTACTCGCGATGCCGGAAACAGAACGCGACGAGTGGCGCACGAAGGCGATGCAGCGTGTGCGCGAACGGTATAGTTGGGATGCTGTGACCGATGCATATGAGAAGCTGTTAACGGGATTGGCGACAAAGAAATGAGAAGTTGGCTGGAAGTATCGTTAGGACGCATTCGCGGCAATTTTGCGGCGGTGCGCGGGATCGTCGGCCCGGGCGTCGAAGTGATGCCTGTTGTAAAGGCCGATGCCTACGGGCATGGCGCACTCGAAGTGGCTCGCGTGCTGGAAGAAGATGGCGCGAAGTGGCTGGCCGTTTCAAACGCGGAAGAAGGTGTGGCTCTGCGACGCGCGGGGATGCATGCTCGCGTGTTGGTGATGGCAGATTTTCTTCCCGAGAGTAGACCTGCGTTGGAAGAGTTCGGCCTCACGCCGGTCGTACATTCACTCGAAGACTTGCAACAAGTCGAAGTACCGTATCACTTGAAGATCGATAGCGGCATGGGCCGCCTGGGCACGCGCGCCGCAGCCGAAGACATCGCCAAAGCGGTCTCAGCCAATCCCGCGACACTCGAAGGCGTAATGACGCACTTTGCGTCTTCGGCGAATTTCGATAGCCGCCAAACGGAAGAACAGATCGAACACTTCGAGCACGTGCTGGCAGCGCTGAAGGCCAGCGGACATGCGCCACGTTACGTCCATGCATCAAGCACGAACTCCATCGCGTATCAACGCAAGGGTGCCTGGGGAAACCTGGTGCGTCCCGGCCATGCGATTTACGGATACGTATCGGCTGCGAAGGGAGCCCCGAAGGCGCAGCTCGAAGTGCAGCCCGCCCTCAGCTGGAAGGCCACCGTGCTGGCCACGAACACCGTCGCTGCAGGAGCGCGCATCGGCTACGGCGGGATCCACACCGCAGAACGCCCCATGCGGATTGCGGTACTCGCCGCAGGTTACGCGGACGGAATTCCGCATCGCCTGGGTAATCGCGGACAGGTCATCGTGAACGGCAACTTCGCTCCCATCGTGGGCGCGGTCTCGATGGATCTCACAACCATCGATGTGACCGATTGCCCCGAAGTAAAGGTGGGCGATGCCGTGATGCTGTTGGGTGAGGAGGGTGGAATCTCGATCAACGCGCAACAGATGGCGCGCATGGCGGGGACTATCTCCTACAGTGTCTTGTGCGGCATCAACCCACGCGTGAAGCGAGTGTACGTCGACTAAAGATCGGTATTGACAGCAGCGCGGAACAGGCGCACACTGAGGTCGCGATTGAGTACGAATGAGACGTACCGGCGATCGAAAGCCGGTGCATTCCACCAGGAGGTGCCGATGGATCCTGACTCGCAATGGGCGGCGCCAGACTCAACAATCTCTTCGGAGGCGTAGCGATCAGCGCACCGGATGCGCACTGGTTGCGATGAATCATCGCACCACCGTCGGACGACGGGCATCGTGCTGCAGGGTATCAAGCCTCATGAAGGTGGCGACTGATCGATCACGAGTGATTGGCAGCCTGCCGTCGCCTACCAAAATAAAAAAAGAGCGGGTCAGCCCCAGAGAGGTTGGCCCGCTTCTTATTTTAAAGTGAACTTTCTTACTGCGGGCGCTTGAAGCGACCCACCAAAACAGCCTTGCCCAGGATGTGGCCGTTCATGGCCTGCATCACCTGTTCACGAGTCGCGTTCGCATCGAGCGCGAGCTTCGAATCGAGAGCGAACAATTCAAACGTGTAGTGGTGATACGGGTTGATGGCCGGATTGCCGGGACCCATATACGCGTTGTTGCCGCCGCGGCCCTTGATCTGAATGGTGCCGTCCGGCAGGTTACCAGCCGGCAGTCCGCCCGCGAGACCAGTGGCGGTGCCGGGGATGTTGAAGAGCATCCAGTGGGTGACGTCTTCGGTCGTCTTGTTGATGGAAGGTTCAGGATCGTGCATCAGCAACGTAAAGGCTTGGGTGCCGGCCGGAACCTGCTTCCAATCGAGCTTCGGAGAAGGCGCGTTCTGAACGGCCTGGGTGAACTTGTCGGGAATGACGCCACCGTCTTCGAAGTCGGGCGAGGAGATTGCCATACCGGGCGCGGGGGCAGCCTTCGGGGCGCCGGCCTTTCCTTTGTCTTGTGTGAACGCGACGCTGGCAGCCAGCATCAGAGCGAGTGCGGAAGTGAGGATTGTTCTCATGGGTGCTAGTTTAAACCACACCGGCACCGAAGCAAACGGCGATTTACGACTCCGGGCCGTCCGCAATATTCGTGGTCCGTTGATAGAGGTCTGCCAGCATGCCGTAGTGCACAGACAGGGTGGTGGGCTCCAGGTTGTCCGAGGCGTACTTGCCTCCTAACATGGGCGGGACCTTGTAGCCGTAGCATTGACCATCACGGAGGAACTTGCCGGACACCAAACAGTCATCGATCAAGTACTTAAGCAACCAACTGTCCGCGCTTTCGGCGACGCGGTCCGCAAAGTCCTCGCGGTTATCCGCGACGTGATTAAAGACCCCCATCCCGACGTCGAGCACGTGGATGGAGCCGTCTTGAACAATGAGGAAGGCGTCGCCAACTTTGTTGACCAGCCACAGGTTGAATTCTTCGGGCAGGATCGGCGACCACGCTGAGAGAAGATCCGTCCAGTTGTGCCCGGACGGATCAATCAGATAGTCGCCGACATCCATGAGGCGTTAGATGTCGAGGTTGCGCACGTCGAGCGCGTTGTCTTCGATGAACTTGCGGCGGGCTTCTACGTCTTCACCCATCAACGTGGTGAAGATTTCGTCGCTCGCGACCAGATCTTCGAGCGACACGCGGAGCAGCGTGCGGCGTTCAGCATCCATGGTGGTTTCCCAGAGCTGTTCGGCGTTCATCTCGCCGAGACCCTTGTAGCGCTGGATGTTGACTTCGCGGGAGCCTTGGCTCTTCACGTATTCCAACAGTTCGCGCCAGCTGTTCAGCGTATCGCGATCGTTCCCGTGGATCACGGTGAACGGCGGATTGTTCAGCTTCGCGGTCTTCTTCGCCAGCAGACGCAGGCGGCGGTATTCAGGCTGAGCCGCGAGGTCGGTGTCGATGGAGCGCGTGGCTTGGGTAGGATCACGGTACGTGATCATCCAGGCGGAGTGTTCTTCTTCGCGCTTCAGTTCACAATCGATCTTCATGGCCTTGAGAGCTTCGAAGACCGGTTCGAGGTTCGCCTTCTCGTGGAACTCTGCTTTGGTGTCGAGATTCAGATCGACGCGGGCCAGCACTTCGACGACGCGAGGGTCGCGGAGACGGCGTTCGAGTTTGCGCCAAGTCTGATTGAGCTCATCGAAGTCCATCAGCTGGTTACGCAGCTCGGTACCTTCGACCACTTCCTTCTGCGCGTTCTCCACCTTGATGTTTTCGGTGGCGCGGCGAAGGATTTCGCGGGTGAACTCCTTGTCGTCCTTGATGTACTTCTCGCTCTTGCCCTTCTTGATGCGGTAGAGCGGCGGTTGAGCGATGAAGACGTTGCCGCGCTTGATCAGCTCCTGCATGTGACGGAAGAAGAACGTCAGCAGCAGCGTACGAATGTGGCTGCCGTCGACGTCGGCATCCGTCATGATGATGATCTTGCCGTAGCGCAACTTGGTGTAATCGAAGTCCTGTACGCCGATGCCGGTGCCGACCGCGGTGATCAGGCAACGAATTTCTTCGTGGCCCAGCATCTTGTCGTAGCGGGCTTTTTCGACGTTGAGAATCTTACCGCGCAGGGGCAGGATCGCTTGATAGCGACGATCGCGGCCACCTTTAGCCGTGCCACCGGCCGACTCACCCTCGACCAGGAAGAGTTCGCAGCGCGCGGGGTCGCGCTCCTGACAATCGGCGAGCTTGCCCGGCAGGCCGCCGGATTCCAGCGCACCCTTGCGGCGCGTCAGATCGCGGGCCTTGCGGGCCGCTTCGCGGGCGCGCGATGCGTCGATGGCCTTGCCGACCACCTTCTTCATGACGGCAGTGTTCTTGTCAAAGAACTCGCTCAACTTTTCGTTGACCAGCTGGACGACATAGCCCTGAATGTCGCTATTGAGCTTACCTTTGGTTTGGCCTTCGAACTGCGGCTGCGGCAGCTTCACGCTGACGACGGCGGTGAGGCCTTCGCGAACGTCGTCACCGCTCAGGTTTTCCTTGACGTCCTTGAACAGGCCTGCAGCTTGGCCGGCCGCGTTGATCGTGCGGGTCAGCGAGCTGCGGAAGCCGCTCAAGTGCGTGCCACCATCGACCGTGTTGATGTTGTTGGCGAAGCTGAAAACCGTTTCGCTGTAGGAGTCGTTGTACTGGAGAGCGACTTCCATGGTGAGCTTGCCTTGCGGCATGTCGCGCTCGCCTTCAAAATAGATCGGCTTGTCGTGCAGGACGTTCTTGCCCTTGTTCAGATGCTTGATGAATTCGGAAATACCGCCGCTGAAGAGGAACTCTGTCTCACGTTGGGGATCTTCACGTTCGTCCACCAAAGTGATGCGCAGGCCTTTGTTCAGGAAGGCGAGCTCTCGCAGACGCGTGGCCAAAGTATCAAAGTTGTACTTGGTCGCGTCCATGATCGTGGAGTCGGGCTTGAAGGTGACCTTGGTGCCGGTCTTCTTGCCAGACTTACCAGTCCTGGCGAGCGGTGCCAGTGGGATGCCCTTGGCATAATCCTGTTCCCAGGTGGACCCATCACGCCAGATTTCCAGATGGAGGGCTTCGGACAGTGCATTCACGCAGCTGACGCCGACGCCGTGCAGACCGCCGGAGACTTTGTAGGTGTTCGAATCGAACTTGCCGCCGGCGTGCAGTTTGGTCATGACGACCTGGGCGGCGGAGACCTTCTCGTCTTCGTGCATGTCGACCGGGATACCTCGGCCGTTATCGCAGACGGTGATGGAATCGTCTTCGTGGATGACGACGTTGACCTCAGTGCAGTAACCAGCCAGAGATTCGTCTACCGAATTGTCGACGACTTCGTACACCAGGTGATGCAAGCCCTGTTCACCGGTGGACCCGATGTACATGGCGGGGCGGAGGCGAACTGCTTCCAGGCCTTCGAGGACCTTGATACTACTGGAGTCGTAAACCGGGGGCGTGTTGTCTTTGCTTGCCATGCTGACTTTGAAACTTCCTTCTTTTTTCTACGTGGACGAGGGTGTTCGGTGCCGCGACTATCAGATGCGCATCGGCATGATGACGTAGCGGTAGTGCTCGGGCTTGTCGCCACCGGGGCGCATTTCGCCGGCACTGTGCGCGTCTTTGAACAGGAACGAAACTTCTTCGGTTCCGGCGGCCTTGAAGAAGTCGAGGAGATACTGCGCATTGAAGCCGATCTCCACCACCGGACCGTCGTAGGTGACTGGGATGCTTTCTTCGGATTCACCGGTATCGGAAACCGAAGAGTGAATCTTCATTTCACCCGCGCCGATCGTCACGCGGATGGCGCGCGAACGTTCGTCTGAAAATTGCGCAACGCGTTCGATGGAGCCGCGGAACTCGTCACGGTTCACGGTCACGATGTGCGGGTGTTCTTTCGGGAGCACGCGTTCGAAATCCGGGAAGTTGCCGGTGAGTTTACGGCTCAACAGCAGGCGATCGCCGAGTTCGAAGAAGAGATGATTTTCGTCGCCGGAGAAACGCACTACAGCAGCCGGATCCGCATCACTGGCCAGCTTGGCCAGTTCGGTCATCGCCTTGCGCGGCAACAGCGCACGATATGCGTTCGTCACACCCGGAAGCTCCGCGGTGCTCTCGACCATTGCCAAACGGTGGCCATCGGTGGCGACCATCGTGATGCCGCCTTTCTTCAACACCATCAGCGCGCCGTTCAGCGTAAAGCGCGACTCTTCGGTGGAGATAGCGAAGATGGTCTTCGAAATCATCTGCCCCAGAACGCCGATCGGGATCTCAGCCAGCACCGGAGGCATCACAGGAAGTTCCGGGAAGCTTTCGCGCGACATGCCCGCAATGCGTGTGCGGGAACGGCCAGAGATGATGGACGCCCAGTGGTTGTCCAGCGTCTTCACCTGTACGTCGCTATCGGGCAATAGACGAACGTAGTCAAGCAGACGGCGAGCGGGGATAGTCCCGGCACCAGACTTCTTCACGCGAGCCGGGCAGGAGCATCGAATGCCCAGTTCGAGATCCGTGGCAGTCAGCACGATCCGGTCACGGTCGGCTTCGACCAGTATGTTCGACAGAATCGGAATGGTGGTCTTCTTTTCGACCACACCTTGGGACAGGTTCAACTCACGAACCAGGTCGGCCCTGCTGACGGTAAATTCCATAGACAGGCGGCTCCTTGAAAGCAGTTCTCTGTAGAGAGAATTTAAATGACTAAGAGAGAACCCTTTTGTTAGGGACTGTTGAAACGTTGATTTCTCTCTAAATTATAGCAACATCGTGAGTTTACGTCCACGAAAGTTGTTGAAGCCCGTGTCTACGAACTGCGTAGAACACGGGCCTCGAAGGGTCTCCCACAGGGATTGACAGGTTCTCACTGACCCCCTCTGTGGATAAATCGACTAAGTCTACTGGATCGAGTCGATTAAGCTGTGGAGCAGGCTGTTTAATTCCGGATCCTGGGCCCGCAGCCTGTCAATTTTCTGCACAGAGTGAAGCACCGTGGTGTGGTGCTTGCCGGCGAACATGCGCCCGATCTCGGGCAGCGAGGCATGCGTCAGGTCCTTGATGAGGTACATGGCGATCTGTCGCGGGTAGGCGATCTGTCGCGCGTTGGACTTCTGTTTGAGGTGGGCTGGGGGTAAAGCGAAGCGATCCGCCACGGCACGGAGGATGGAATCCATCGTCACGCGGCGGTCTGTGGAACCAGTGAGGTGCTTCAGGTTCTGCTGGGCCATGTGTAGCGTGATGGGCGAGTGGCTCATGGAGCTGTAGGCGATCAACTTCACCAAGGCGCCTTCCAGCTCGCGCACGTTCGACTTGGTTTTGGTCGCGATATAGATCCGAACGTCTTCCGGGAGATGAACTTGATTCTGATCCGCGATCTTGTCCAGAATCGCCATCTTGGTTTCGAGGTCCGGCGGCTGTACATCCACCATCAAGCCCCATTCGAAGCGGGAGCGCAGACGTTCCACCAGCCCGGGCATACTCTTCGGCGGCGAATCGCTGGAGATGATGATCTGCTTCTGGCTTTCGTAGAGTTCGTTGAAGGTGTGGAAGAACTCTTCCTGGGTGCCTTCGCGGCCAGCGAGGATCTGAATATCGTCAATCAGCAGCACGTCGGCAGAGCGATAGTGACGCCTAAAGGCCTCTTTGCGGTTGCTCTTGATGGCGCTCACCATCTCATTCATGAAGCGTTCGCTGGAGGTGTAAACGACGCGCATCGACGGGTATTGTTCCAGCAGAGCGCCCCCGATGGCGTGCATCAGGTGAGTCTTTCCCATACCAACCCCGCCGTAGATGAAGAGCGGGTTGTAGGTACGAGAGGGACTCTTCGCCACTGCCTGCGCTGCGGCGTGCGCGAACTGATTGCAGGAGCCAACGACGAAATTCTCGAAGCGGAACTTCGGGTTGAGTTGTCCGCCGATCGCGGCAAACGCAGGTTCGGCGGAATACCCGGAGGATGCTGGGGAAGAAAAGTGTTGTGCGGGCGCGGCGGCTCGCGGGACATAGACTACCTGTTTCACAGGCAGATGTAAGTTGTGAATCAGGACGTCGACTTGGCCGGCAAATTCCTGTTCAAAAAAATCCTTCGTCACCGGATCAGGAACCTGAACCTGCAGCAACCCATCATTCAATGAGAGTTGAACAGTGGGAGCGATCCAGTTTTCAAATTCCTGCGGCGCAAGCTGCTCCGCTAAGAGCGCTTTGATTTGGTCCCAGGCGTTCCCACCTTGGACAGGCGCCGTGGCGACGCCAAATTCAGACTGACCTTGCACTACGGTCTCCTCGTCAACAACAACGTCAACAACAAAACCCGGCGAAGCGCCGAGGCTTTCCCACATGATTTCCACAAGCTGTGGAAATGCGAGTGCCCTTCTATTTAAGCTGTACTGTCTGGGGTGCGCTCGATCGTATGTGGCGGCCGGTTTCCGACATACCTTGCCGTCACTGGGTTCCTAGAATAGCACAAAAGATTCTAGGGCCAAGAGAATCTTGTGAATTTTTAAATCCTATTTTTTCATACACTTACAGACTACAATCCTAAGGGTTTTGTTTTAGAGAACATTTTTCCCACAAGACGTTTCCTAGGCCACGCATGGCCCGTTCCGTGCAACAGAGAGGGCGTTCGTGGGACACTACAGAGGTCGGGTTTTTACGTTAAGAGGACGAGAAAATCCGGTCCTGCAGCCCCGCCCGGAGGGATTTTTGCACAACCGGGAACTTTCGTTCCAAAGATTTCGTCAGGTCTAGGGTAAGTTCAAGTTCCAGTGGCAGTTCTGGAGCATCTGGTTCCAGAGGAGAGCATCCGTGAAAACGAAGTGGAAAGTAGTCATTGGGTTGGGCGTGTTGGCGGCTGTGGCCGGCGGCACGGTAGCGAGCATCAAGTATCGCCAAAGTGGCCAAGTGACCGTCCAGACGACCACGGCGGTTCGGGGCACGCTGGTCTCCTTGGTAACGGCGTCGGGGGAAATAAAGCCGCGCACATACACGAACCTGGCGGCGAACGCCCAGGGGCGCATCGTGGAACTGATGGTTTCCGAAGGTCAGTACGTGAAGAAAGGCCAAGTGGTGGCCAAGATCGAGAACGTGCAAGCCACGGCCGATTTGGACGCGCAGCGCGCGAACCTGGCCTCTTCGGAAGCGGATGCCGCCTCGACTGAGGCCGGGCTGAAAGTTCAGCAGGACAATATGGAGATCCAGCAGGCGACCATTGCCCGCACGAAGACCCAGGCCGAACTGGCCCGTGTGAACTTCAATCGCGTGGCGGACCTGTGGGAAGCGCAAGTGATCGCCAAGCAGGAATACGACCAGAAGCGTGCCGAATGGGAGCAGCAGCAGGCGGCTGTTCGCGAAGCGGAATTGCGGTTGAAACAGATGGCGTCGCAGATCGAGCAGACGCGGGCGCAGATCACTTCATCGCAACGGCGTGTCGCCCAGGTTCGCGCGCAGATGAATCGCGTGGCGGACGTTCTGGCGAAGTTCGATGTGATTGCGCCGCTGGATGGCGTGGTGACAAACCTACCGGTACGCATCGGTGAGACGGTGGTCCCGGGCGTGCAGAACTCGGCGGCCTCGGCGGTCATGACGATCGCGGACATGAGCTTGATTACGGCTGAAGTGAAGGTGGACGAAACGGACATCGTGAACCTGAAGCTGGGCCAGGCGACGGAAGTGACCATCGACGCGGTGCCGGATCAGAAGTTCCCCGGGCACGTCATCGAAATCGGCAACACGGCGATCCTGCGCTCGACCGGCGCCGTCGCGTCGAACAACACGTCGTCGAACGAAGCGAAGGATTTCAAGGTGATCGTGGCGTTGGACAATCCTCCTCCCACGGTTCGGCCGGGTTTGTCCTGCACGGCGAAAATCACCGTGGCTACTCGCGATGGCGTGGTGAAAGTACCGATTCAAGCGCTGACGGTTCGGCAGCGGGGTGATCTGGACGATGCGGCCAAAGAAGCTGCGTTGAAGGGCGCGAAGCCCACCGAGAAAGACAGCCGCGGGCCGATCGATCTGGCGCAGCAGGAAGCTCGGCGGACGGAATTGACCGGCGTGTTCGTCATCACGAACGGCGTCGCGGAGTTCCGCGAAGTGGGTACCGGCATCACGGGCGCGACGGACATTGAAATCACCAAGGGCCTCGAGCCCGGGCAGGAGATCATGGTGGGTCCCTACCAGACCATTCGTAGCCTGCGGCCAGGGACAAAGGTGACGATCGACAACCGAACAGGTGTCGATCTGAACCAAAAGGGTTAACCGGACCGCATGACACAGGCCTCGGTATTGAGCAAGAACATGGACAAGGCGGCGCTTGGGCAACAACTACGTCGCGAGGGCGTGATCATCCGCACGTGGGATCTGATGAAGACCTACGTGATGGGTGACCAGACCATTCACGCGGTGGCCGGCATGGACATCGAGATCCGCAAGGGTGAGTACGTAGCCATCATGGGCCCGTCAGGTTCGGGCAAGTCGACGTTGATGAACCTGATCGGGTGTCTGGATTCGCCGTCGTCGGGGTTGTACTACTTGAACGGCAACCTGGTCAGCGACATGGACGATGACGAGCTGGCGCGCATCCGGAACAAAGAGATCGGCTTTGTGTTCCAGACGTTCAACCTGCTGGCTCGGGCGACGTCGCTGCACAATGTGGAATTGCCGCTGATTTACGCCGGCGTTCCAGCGGCGCAACGCGCCGAGAAGGCGAAGGCGGCCTTGCGCGCTGTGGATTTGGAACAGCGCATGCTGCACAAACCGAGCGAATTATCGGGCGGGCAACGTCAGCGTGTGGCCATCGCTCGAGCTCTCGTCAACGATCCGTCCATCCTACTGGCCGACGAACCGACCGGTGCGTTGGATACGGCGACGGGCATCGAAATCATGGCGCTGTTCCAGCGCCTGCACGACCAAGGCAACACGATTGTGCTGGTTACGCACGAGCACGATATCGCCCTGCATGCGCACCGCATCATTCACGTTCGCGACGGCAAGGTCGAGCGGGACGAGCCGGTTGCGAAGTAAGCGCCGGTCCTAGTCGTTCGGATCGATGTTTTCTACGAAGGCGCTGGTAAAGGCGTGATCCAGCAGGTCTTCCGTCAACTTCTTCGGCAAGCTTTCGAAGTTGATGATGTCGATGGCATGGCTGATGATGTCGCGCGGATGGCAGCGGCGATAGCGCTTGCCGCCCTGCACGTAGTGCTTCTCCACGAACTGACGAACCAGATCCGAAGTGAACTCTAACTGCTTCGAGTGCGCATAACGCTCGAAGATCATCATGTACTCATTTGGGTTCGGGCTGCGCAGGAACATCTTGTATTGAATACGACGCAGGAAGGCTTCGTCGCCCAGATTATCGGGACGCAGGTTCGTTGAGAAGATCAGGAACGCTTCAAACGGCACGGTCATCTTGCCGCCGGTCTGAAAGCTCAAATAATCGATATGGCGTTCCATCGGCACAATCCAGCGATTCAGGATTTCCGCGGGAGTCGCCTTCTGGCGCCCAAAGTCATCGACGAGGTAGATGCCGTTGTTGGCCTTGACCTGGAACGGCGCGTCGTAAACCTTGGAGACCGAGTTATAGCTGAGATCCAGCATCTCCATGGTGAGTTCGCCGCCGGTGACGATGAACGGACGCTTGCAGCGGAACCAGCGATGGTCATAGCTGGAATCGTTGCTCATGGTGAGCACTGAGGGTGCCTTATCTTCCAGCTTCTGGTGATAAATGGGATCGTACACCTGGATGATGTTGCCCTGACATTCGATGGCGTACGGCATGTAGATGGGCGCGGTGTCGACGTTGAACAGCGCTTCGGCGAGTGCGGTCTTGCCGTTGCCAGGCTGGCCGTAGATCAGGAAGCTCTTGTTGGAGTTCACCGCCGGACCGATCTTGGCCAGGATGTCCTTCTCGATGACCAGGTGACTAAAGGCTTGCTTGAGCGTTTCCGGGTTCAACCAGTTGTCCTTGAGACGCTGGAGCTGGACCATCTCCGCGTATTGCGAGAGTGGCACCGGAACGGGGCCGACATACTGATTGTTTTCGAGGTGCTCACGCGTGGTGGCGCGGCCGGCGTCGGTTAAGAAGAAGATGCCGCTGCTGTTGCCCATGCCGAGCGACTTCCGCACACCCACCGTATGGCTGCGCTTGAGGGATTCAAGTACTTCATCGATGAGGCTGAAATCGAGGCCAAGCTCGGTTCCCAACTCCCGGCCCAGCATTTCGCCGCGATTATAGAGAAACTTCAGGATCAGCTGTTCGACTACGGCGTCGGAGATGCCCGTTTCCCGCAAGGATTCCGGGACCGGTGGTGCGACACCGGAGTCTTTGTTTCCCTGAATTTGCGAATTTAGAGCTTGAAGAGAATCTGCGATGGTGCTCAAGGTACACTTCCTCCGAAGTACTTCTTCTATCGGAAGAATGCGACCCGATCTACAGCCCGCTAATTGGCCAGGAGTTGCTCGATTCCCGACTTGTAGGTGTCACGGCTTACTAGCCCTGTGTGAGTACCAGCGATACGGCCCTGGCGGTCTATGAGGTAGGTTGTGGGCAGCGCCCGGATGTTTTTGTAGGGATCGGGGAGCTTGGACTGATCCACGTCCAACAAGACACGGTAGTTCATCTTGCGAGCCTCGATATAGGCGCGGACGGTGGGCCAGCCGGTTTCGTCCTCAGAGACGCCCAGGACGGCGAAGCCGCGATCCTTGTAAGTCTGCTCAAATTCCTTGAACCAGGGAATCTCCACTTCGCAGGGTCCACACCAGGTGGCCCAGAAGTTCAGCAGAACGACCTTGTCCTTATAGTCGGACAGGCTCACTTCCTTGCCTGCGGAATCGGTCAACTTGAAGTCGGCCGCAGTGGCGCGCTTCTCGACCGGAACCAGTTCCTTGTTGCCGGTGCTGGGCGCCCATGTATAGGTGATGACCAGCGCACCGATCATCAAGACGACCCAGGGGAGCGTGTTGCGGAGACTCATTTAAGAAGATCGTCTCATGATTTGGGCTGGGAGCGCACGGCGTCCAGGCTCCATGGGCCGGGGCCTGCCGAGCAGAGCCACAGGAAGGTGAAGCAATACAGCACGGTGATTTCGCCGCCGTTCAGGATCGGGAACAGGAAGCTGGTGGGCGCGTGGGCCATGAAGTACGCGACGGCCATTTGTCCGCACAAGACGAACGCCGTCGGGCGCGTGAAGAGGCCTAGGATGATGAGGGCTCCGCCGATGCTTTCGATGGTGCCGGCTGCTCCCATCAGGCTCATGAGTTCGGCTTTGTTGCCGCCCATGCCACCGAACCAACCGAAGATTTTCTGATAGCCGTGAAGCGAGAAGGTGAAGCCGGCAACGATGCGGAGAAGCGAGCGGAGT
This sequence comes from Bryobacterales bacterium, assembly GCA_947467395.1. Taxonomy (GTDB): domain Bacteria; phylum Acidobacteriota; class Terriglobia; order Bryobacterales; family Bryobacteraceae; genus Palsa-187. Next base: position 672 of record CANIIC010000100.1, on the reverse strand, counting down.
TGCGGCTCCCACGGGGCGAGGAAGCTCATGCGGTCAACGGTACCACAGCAGGCCGATGATTCCGCCGGCGAGCACAAGCCAGGCGGAGTTGATCCGGAAGCGAAGCAGCACGGCTCCGGCGAGTACGGCGATGCCGATGGTGGAGCGGTCGATGAGGGCAGAGCGACCGAGCGAGTACGTGACCGCGACCATCAGCGCGAGGGATGCGGCGTTGACGCCATCGAGCACGGCTGCTGCGGTGGCGGACCCACGCAGGCGCGGGACCAGTGGACCGCTGATCGCGACAAAGAAGAAGGCGGGCAGGAAAATGCCCAGCGTCGCGACCACCGCGCCGGGGATGCCACCGAGTAGGTAGCCAATGAAGGTCGCGGTAGTGAACACCGGGCCGGGGGTGAACTGGCCGATGGCGATGGCGTCGAGCAACTGCGCTTTCGTGAGCCAGTGCCAGCGGTCGACAAGATCGGCTTCGAGGAAGGCGAGCAGAACATAGCCGCTGCCGTAGAGCACGCTGCCGACCTTTGCGAAGAACCAGAACAGCGGCCACAGGGCGAAGGGTGCAACAGCCAGGTTAGACGTTCGTCGCAGTACTCCCGTGGCGAGCGCGGCGATCAAGAGAATCAACAGTTCGTGAACGCCGTAAAGCGCCATCGCAACAGAGGTGAGGCAGACGGT
>CANIIC010000099.1 GCA_947467395.1 Bryobacterales bacterium | reverse complement strand
TGGAAGCGCCCGTGCGCTCATCTGGCTGGCTACCGGCATAAAACCGAAGTATACCCGCGCCCCACTAGTGGTGGCAACACCGGATGTATACTACCCCCATGTCCGCTCCCATTTTCCCGCTCGACCAGTGGTATGTCGCCGGCTTCGCCTGGGAGGTTCAAGACAAACCCATCGCCCGAACGTTCCTGAACCAGCCCGTCGTGCTGTTCCGCTCCGGTGACAGCGTGGTCGCTCTTGAAGACAAGTGCGCACACCGCCACTTGCCCCTTTCCTGCGGCACTCTCGAACCGACCGGTATCCGCTGCGGCTACCATGGACTCCTATTCGGCGGAACCGGCCAGTGCCTGGAGATCCCCGGCCAAGCGAATATCCCCAAGAACGCCTGCGTCCGCGCTTATACCGTGGAAGTAGTGAACCAGATCGTCTGGATCTGGATGGGCAGCACTCCTGAATCGAAACCAACCCAGCCGCCGCCCGCCCATCCCTGGCACGACGACCCGGCCTACGAGTTCAAAGGCGACGTCTTCCACTACAAGGCTCCCTATCAACTGATCCACGACAATCTGCTCGACCTGAGCCACCTCGGCTACGTTCACATGCGCACCATCGGCGGCAATGCCCAGATCCACATGAACGCGGAGATGACGGTCGAAACCGGCCCCGATTCCGTCCGCGTCGTGCGCCACATGAAGGATTGCGCCCCGCCCCCGACTTACCTGGAAGCGTGGCCCTTCACCGGCAACATCGACCGCTGGCAGGAAATCGAGTTCCGCGTGACCTACTTCGAAATCTGGACCGGCGGGATGGACGTGGGCTCTGGAGCTTTGACGGACCCCGAGCGTCCCGGGTTCCACATGCGAGGGTTTCACGGCATCACGCCCGAAACGGAGACGAGTAGTTTTTACTTCTGGTCAGTCAGTTCGAACAAAAATGCCGAACGGCCGAACAACCGGGAGGCGATCTACAAGGCCACTGCGTTTACGTTCGACGAGGACCGGGCAGTCATCGAAGCCCAGCATGGGAACATGCTGCGGTTCCCCGATGCGCCCATGGTCGGCATCCATGTGGACGCCGCGCCCAACCGCGCCCGCCGCATCATCGCCAAGCTCACCTCCGCCTCTGCCGGGGCGTGAGTTGAGTCAGAATGGTGCGGGCGTGGGTTATTTCGCCCGAGGTTGGCGACGCGAAACTTCGCGCGCCGGCTTCGGACCCGAAGCCATCATTTCGAAAAACAACGAAACGATCAATAATCCTGCGATTGCCGCGCCGATGATCATGTCCAGCCTCATTTCTGTTTCACCCGGCAGGCTTCCGTCGCCTGCCGTCGCACTCTAAACTGAGCACGTTAGGGTCCAATCCAGAACGCCCGACTATTCCTTCTTATCGGCAGCCTCCAGATCCTGGTTCGTATAAAATGACGGGGACCCATGCCCCTCTCCCCCGGTGACAAACTCGGCCCCTACGAAATCCTCGGCTTGCTCGGCAAAGGCGGTATGGGCGAGGTGTACCGAGCCCACGACGACCGCCTCCGCCGCGACGTAGCCATCAAAGTCAGCAACGCCCAGTTCACCGAACGCTTCACCCGCGAGGCGCGCACGGTCGCCTCGCTCAACCACACCAACATCGCCCACCTCTACGATGTCGGCCCGAACTACCTCGTCATGGAACTCGTCGAAGGCGAGGACCTCAAAGGTCCGATGGACTTCGACGACGCGCTGCCCATCCTTCAACAGTTGATCGACGGCATCGAAGCCGCGCACGAGAAGAACATCATCCATCGCGACCTCAAGCCCGCGAACATCAAGATCACCCCCGAAGGCATCGTCAAGATCCTCGACTTCGGCCTCGCCAAAGCCATGGACCCCGTATCGTCGCCCGACGTCGACCCCGGCAACTCGCCGACCCTCACCATGGGAGCGACCGCCGTCGGGACCATCCTCGGCACCGCGGCCTACATGGCTCCCGAGCAGGCCAAAGGCAAGACCGCCGACAGACGCAGCGACATCTGGAGCTTCGGCGTCATTGTCTACGAACTCCTCACCGGGCAGCGGCTGTTCCAAGGCGAGACCGCCGTCGAGATCCTCGGCGGAGTGCTGAACAAGGACCTCAACATCTCCGCCGCCCCCGCGCGTGTGCAGCCTCTGCTCCGCTGGTGTCTCGAACACGACCGCAAACTCCGCCTCGCCTCCATCAGCGACGCGCGGCACCTGCTCACGGAGCAACCGCTCGCTCCCACACAGAGCAGCGACCATGAGGGAGCCGGTAGACGCGCGTGGCTCCCGTGGGCCATCGCCACCTTCGTGCTGCTCGCCTTAATCCCGGTCAACGTCCTGCACTACCTGGAAGCTCCACCTCCCCAACCCGTCCTCAGCACCACCCTGCTCCCTCCCGAAAACGCCGAGTTCGACTTCAACGGTGCCTATCCACTGCCTGCCATCTCTCCGGATGGAACTCGCATCGTTTTCGGAGCCAGGCAAAAGGGGGGCCGGACACAGCTCTGGTTGCGCCGCCTCGATTCGCAGATCGCCCAACCCTTGCCCGGCACGGAGAACGCCGCGGTTCCCTTCTGGTCGCCGGACAGCCGCTGGATCGCGTTCGGGCAGGAAAACAAGCTCAAGAAAATCGACATCCAGGGCGGCCCACCCGTTCCCGTCACAGACCTGCCGTCCGTTTTTCGAGGTGGTAGCTGGAACTCCGAAGGTGTCATCGTCTTCGGCGTTCTGGGCGAGGGTCCGCTCTTGCGAGTAGCGGCATCGGGCGGCACGGCTGTCTCGGCGTCTGCGGGGCAGAGTCATCGGTACCCGTGGTTCCTGCCGGATGGCCGCCACTTTCTTTATGCCACAAGTCAGACCGGCGACATGCCGGTGAAAGTCGGCTCGCTGGATGAGCCGGGCAAGGATGGGAAGGTCGTGGCGCAGGCCCAGTCTCCAGCCGTCTACGCCCAGGGGCACCTCCTCTTCCTTCGCGAGAACACATTGATGGCGCAACCCTTCGATGCAGCCCGGCTCGAGACCACGGGTGAGGCGATGCCAGTGGCGGAAGGGATCCCCACGTTCACCGCGCCACTGAGAATCGGAGGCTTCACCGTGTCGCCTGCCGGGCTGCTAACGTTCCTGTCCGGGACAACCGGCGAACAGATGCAACTCCTGTGGAAGGACCGATCCGGCAAAGTGCTCGGGAATTTGGGGGAGCGAAGTGGCACCATCAGCAACATCGCCATTTCGCCCGATCAGAAGAGTGTGGCCGTGAACTTTGGGCTTTCCGAGGATCTGTGGATTTACGATGCGACGCGCGGCCTCCCCACGCGGTTCACCTTTGACCCGGCCAACGAACGCGAGCCGGTGTGGTCCCTGGACGGAAAGACGCTGTACTTCGGTTCCAACCAGGCCAAAGGGGGGAATTACAATATTTACCGCAAAGCCTCCAATGGCACCGGGGCCGAGGAGTTGCTTCTGGAAGATGCCGTGAACAAGACCCCGGCCAGCATTTCTCCAGACGGCCGCCTCCTGATGTATACCCGGAGCGATCCAAAGACAGGGAATGACATCTGGGTTCTCCCCGTGACGCCTGAACCCGGCGGTGCCAAGCCCCAACCGCGTCTCTTCCTGCAGACCCCCTTTAGTGAACAGCGGCCCCAATTCTCTCCGGACGGCCAGTGGGTCGTCTACCAATCGTATGAGTCGGGACAGAATGAGGTCTACGCAGCTCCGTTTCCTGGCCCCGGAGGGAAGCGCCAGATTTCGTCGGGCGGCGGCATAAGACCGCGTTGGAGAAAAGACGGCAAGGAGATCTTTTATCACACCGACGACGGACAACTGATGGCCGCCGAGGTGCTTGCCCGCAATGGGACGCTCGAAGTTGGTAAGGTGCAAAAACTCTTCGACGGCATCATCACAACGCGCGGGATACTCTACGACGTGTCCGCCGACGGCCAGAGGTTCCTCGTCGCCGATGAAGGCGCAACCGCGGCCCGCCCGCTGACGCTGGTCCAAAACTGGACCGCCACACTGCGCAAGTAGCCTCGCAACTCACTGCTAAACTAGAAAACGATATGCCGAAACAGTACTCCGCTCCGTTCGCGATGTCGATTGACCCGAACAAGACCTACACCGCCACCTTCAAGACCTCGCGCGGCACCATTGAACTCGAACTCTTCGCGAAGGACGCCCCGAAGACCGTCAACAACTTCGTCAACTTGGTGAAGGACGGCTTCTACGACGGCCTGAACTTCCACCGCGTCATTGCCGACTTCATGATCCAGGGCGGTTGCCCGGAAGGCTCCGGCCGCGGCGGCCCCGGCTACCGCTTCGAAGACGAAGTCACCAATCGCGCCAACCAGCACCACGCTCCCGGCGTCATCTCGATGGCGAACGCGGGCCCCGGCACCAACGGCAGCCAGTTCTTCATCACCCACGTCGATTGCGGCTACCTCGACCCCAAGCACACCGTCTTCGGCAAAGTGACCAAGGGGAAGGACGTTGTCGATTCCGTCCGCCAAGGCGACAAGATCGAAAGCATCACCATCACGGAAGCGTAGTCTCCTGTGAAGATCCTCGCGGTGGGCGCGCATCCGGACGATGTTGAGTTCGGCTGCGCGCCCATCTTGATCCAGGAAGCTCGAGCCGGCCACGAGGTCCGCATCCTCGTCACCTCCAAAGGCGAGGCCGCCAGCGCCGGCACGCCCGAAGAACGCGCCGACGAGGCCCGAGCCGCCGCCAAAATCATCGGCGCCAGCATCGACTTCCTGGACCTCGGCGGTGACTGCAACATCGCCGCCAATCCCACCAACGCCATCCCGCTCGCCCGCGAGATTCGGCAGTTCCGCCCGGACATTATCCTCGCCCCGCACCTGGGCGAAAACCAGCATCCTGACCACTCCGCCGTCGGCAAACTGGTCCGCGACGCCGCCCGTCTCGCTCGCTATGGCGGTTTATCGCAACTTTTGGGGTTACCCAGTCATCAGATCAAGAGTCTTTATTACTACGTGATTACGCAAGTCTTTATCGAGCCGCCGCAACTGATCGTCGACGTGTCCTCTGTTTATCCAGAGTGGACGCGCGCGATCCAGTGCCATGCCAGCCAGATGAAGACCCGGTCGTATCCCGAGTTAGTCACGGCACGTTCGCGCAGCTGGGGGGCGGCGATCGGTGTCGAGTACGCAGTAGGGTTGTGGATCAACGATCCTGTGCGAGTCAGCTCCCTGACGGATTTGACGCTTTCGTCCAGGTACTTTTAGTTTTGAGCCAAGTCAGCCAACCTTTGAACATCGGCATCACCTGCTACCCGTCGGTCGGCGGTAGCGGCATCGTCGCCTCGCAGCTCGGCAGCGAACTCGCGCGCCTGGGCCACAAGATCCACTTCATCTCCTACGAGCCACCGTTCCGCCTCGACCGCAAGCACCCCAACATCTCGTTCCACAAAGTCGAGCTCAACGAATACCAGCTCTTCAAGTACCCCGACTACACGCTGCCCCTGGCCGTGAAGATGGTCGAAGTGTCGAACAAATTCAAGCTCGACATTATGCACGTGCATTACGCCGTGCCTCACGCGACCGCCGCGTTGCTCGCGCGTCAGATCGGCCGTGAGGAGAAGTTGCACACCGCGCGCGTCATCACTACGCTGCACGGCACCGACATCACGCTGATGGGTCGCGATCCGAACGTCGCGCCGATCATCAAGTACTCTACCGAGAGCTCCTGCGGCGTAACCGCGGTTTCGTACAGTCTGGCAGAAGAGACCGCGCAAGTCCTCGACACGAAGAAGCAGATCGAGGTCATCCACAACTTCTACCGTCCGCGCGAGCCCAAGGTCGCGCGCAACACGATGCGCCGCAAGCTCGGCCTGCGCCAGGACGACTTTGTCCTGATCCACCTTTCAAACCTCCGCCCCGTGAAGCGCGTCCCCGACATTTTGAAGGTGCTGGCGAATTGTGAGGATGAGCGCATCAAGCTCCTGATCCTCGCCGGCGGATCGTTTGACGAGTTCAAGCCCCTGGTGAAAGAGCTCGGCATCGAGAAGCGAGTGGTGGTGAAACCCCGCGTGCTCGATATCGAGAACTACATCTCGGCGTCGGATGCGGGGATCTACGCCAGCCAACGCGAAAGCTTCGGCATGGGCGTCTTAGAGACGATGAGCTTCGGCAAGCCCGTCGTCGCCACGAAGGTCGGTGGCGTCACCGAGATCGTTGTGGAAGGCGAGACCGGCTTCCTGAAGCGCCTCGGAGACGTCAAGGGCATGGCCAAGGCGGTGCGCACGCTCGCCAACGACCCCACCCTCAGCGCCACCATGGGCGCGGCCGCGAAGGCTCGTGCGCAAGAGTGCTTCTCCGCCGAGGCGAGCGTCAACAAATACGTCGCGTTCTATAGACGAGTGCTCGCCGAGTGCACGCAGTAGGAATTTCTACGGACAAGAAGCGCGGCTTCGTCGACCGCTTTCCAGATCCGCCCACCCCCGAGCGGGTAATGAAAACGGCCATCCGAAACTATTCTTCAAAACGCTAGACTGAGTCTGAAATGCCTCCGCCTCGAACCGCTCCTGGGAACATCGCGGGCTTTGGACCGGTCTGTACGCCGGAACTGCGCGCGGTCGGCATCCACTCGGCCGAAGACATTCGAAGCCTAGGCTGGGAGGAGGCCTACCTCCGCTGGATCGCGCGCTTCCCTGCCCGGCTGAACGTCCTGGCGGCTTACGGCATGATCGCAGCCGAGCGCGACGTCTCGTGGCTCAAGCTCTCGGCCACCGACAAGGCCGCCGCCCAATCCTTCGTCCGCCGCGCGCGAACAGCCAAACACGCGCGCTAGCTTCGTTCCATCGCGCCGAGCACTCGCTCGATGCGGCGGTCCGGGACCACCCACACCAACGCCACCATTGCGTACAGCCGGTACGAAATCCACGGATTCACGAACGCCAACGGGATCGCCGCGATGTAGGCCAGCGGCGAGAGCCGTCCCTTCCAGTCCGTACCCAGCGCGCGACCCAGCACCGAGTCCTTCCCGTGCCGCGCGATAATCGTCGCCTGCAGGATGAAGTAGGCGATGGCCGCCAGCAGCAGCACCACTCCGTAGAGCGCAGTCGGCGCAGCGACGCCCTGATGTTCGCCTGCCCAGCCCGTGGCGAACGGTAGCAGCGACAGCCAGAACAGCAGATGCAGGTTCGCCCACAGGATCCCGCCACTGACGTGTTTCACGGTATGCAGCAGGTGATGGTGGTTGTTCCAGTAGATGCCGACGTAGACGAAGCTCAGCAGGTAACTCAGGAACACGGGCAGCAGCGTGGCCACGTCGCTCCACTCGGAACCGTGGGGGACCTCCAGCTCCAGCACCATGATCGTGATGATGATGGCCAGCACCCCATCGCTGAATGCATCCAGGCGGCTTTTGCCCATTCCGGCATCATGCCGCGCAACTGACCTTAGTACGATATATGCCGGTTCGGGCCAGTTTTAGGATTCGCAGCCTTAAAAGAGGCCCCAAACCATAGACCGGGCGTGATCGGTGTACCAATAACCCCTTTCTGATCGGCCCCAAACCCGCGCCAGACGGTCGCCAGAGACCGTTTTCCACAGGCCTATACCTTAGTACTATACCTAATACCACCTAACGGTTAAATTTAGCGGGTAAGTCATGGCATAATAGTCCCATGCTTCTACGGGCCGCACTTGCCACACTCTTATTCAGCTCCCTCTCGATGGGATCGACTTACTACCTGGCGACCGACGGCACTGGCGCACAGACACAAATCGACGTGAACCACACCTCATCGTGGGTGATCACTCCGAATACCACGTTCGACTTGGCTGGTGGACTGTTCACCATGAAGGTTGGCGGTTCGGCCGTGGATGACACGGTCTTCAAGCTGTTTCAAGGGACAGACGCAACTGGCACATTGATCGATAGCGTCACCCTCACGAATGCGCAGTTTCTGACCTTCGGCGGGGCCAATTGCTTTTGCTTCCGTGAGTATTTCTTCTCGACAGCGCATACACTCGCCGTAGGCGCGACTTACTTTGTGTCTCTCACGTCGACCGCTCCGGACGTGCAAAGTCAGGCCTACTTCATCAAGAGCGACAACTTCTTCGCCTCGGACATCAATGGCGTGGCCGTTGTTCCATCGCCGATCACGGCCGTGCCTACGCCGGAGCCCTCGACCCTACTGCTCAGCGGCCTCGGCTTGCTGGCACTGGGGCTCGTAGGCCGTAAGGCGCGACGCGCGTAAGCCACACTTTAAACTCAGTCTGCAAAAGGGTCCGTCCGGCACTGCTGGACGGACCCTTTTGCGTTTCCCAAAGCTCGATGCGTAACTACCAATCGAGCGCGAGTCGCGCGAACGTGCGCACGGCGATGCCGGAGGGTCCCTTGGCCATGAACGGCTTGTTCTCTTCGAGCCACGCGGTACCAGCGATATCGAGATGCACCCACGGGGTGTCGCCCGCGAACTCGCGCAGGAACCATGCTGCCGAAATCGACCCGCCCCAGCGTCCGCCGATGTTCGCAAGATCCGCAAACGGACTCTTCAGCAGGTCACGATATTCGTCGTCGAGCGGCATCTGCCACATCTTCTCGCCTTCAGCCTTGCCCGCGGCCGCAACGCGCGCCATCATGGCGTCGTTGTTCGTGAACGCGCCGATGTGGACGTAACCAAGCGCCACCACGATCGCACCGGTCAGCGTCGCCGCATCCACCAGATGCGTGCAACCCAGGCGCTGCGCGTAGGTGATCGCATCGACCAGAATCAAGCGACCCTCGGCGTCGGTGTTCAACACCTCGATGGTCTTGCCCGCCATGGACGTCACGATGTCACCGGGACGCTGTGCCTTGCCGCTGACATGATTCTCCACGGTGGGAATCAGCGCAGTCACGGGAATGGACGGCTTCAACTGCGCGATGGCCCGCATGGCTCCCAGCACCGCAGCGCCACCGGCCATGTCGTACTTCATCTTCTCCATGCCTTCGGACGGCTTGATCGAAACGCCGCCGGTGTCGAAGGTGACGCCCTTGCCGACGAGACCGAGATGGTCCTTCGACTTGGGAGCAGCCGCAGGCGTGTAGCGCAGCACGATGAGATACGGAGGCTCCACGCTGCCCTGCGCGACGCCCAGCAGCGACCCCATGCCCAACTGCTTCATGCGGTCCTGATCGAGGATGTCGCATTCGAGGCCTGCTTCCGCAGCCATCTCGCGAGCACGTGCCGCAAGCACGCCGGGCGTCAGCAGGTTGCCGGGTTCGTTGACTAGCTCGCGCGTGAAGTTCTGCGATTCAGCGAGGATGACGCCGCGATCGACAGCTGGTTGCAGAGAGGCGTCCGCCAAAAGGAGGAACGTTTCGAGAGCCTTCGATTCTTTCTTGCTTTTGTGATGATCGGGTTCGAAGTTCGCGAGCAGCGCGCCTTCTGCAGCCGCTTCGGCATCTCCACCATCCAGTACCCAGGCCAGCGATTTCACGCCTTTGGCCTTGAGTGCGCGTACCGCGCCCCCAACGGCCTTGCGCAGCGCGGCACCATCGAACTGCTCACGCTTGCCGCCGCCGATGAGGACCAGTCGCTTCGCGGCGAAGCCCGCAGGCAGATGCGCAATCGCCATCTCGCCGCTCTTGCCGGTGAACTCTCCAGACGTCTTCAGCTCCGCCAGCCAGCCCGCATGGACCTCGGCCGGAGCCACTTCGTCTTCACACAACAACAAACAGGCCGCGTCGGCTTCGACGCGGCCCAGAGTTTGATTCGAAATTTGAACGTTCAAGTGTGCTCGCCCTTCCTACTAACGTAGGATAGCGGACTACTTGGCGTTCTTCTGCAGATCGGCGATGAACAGGTCGATGCGCGCCGGCTGATTGTAGCTGGCCGCGTTCCAACCCAGGTCGTCCACCTTGATGGCGGCGACCAGAGCATCCTTGGCGGTGCCCTTCTTCACTTCATCGCTGGCGCGCTGCACGAAGGTCTTCCACTTCTGCGCGTAAGCCTGCACGTCGGCCTTCGTCATCGGATTGCCGTGGCCCGGGATCACCGTGTCGAAATCCAGTTTCAACACTTCGTCGACGGCCTTCACCCAGCTGGTCACACTGCCGCCCATCGGGTAGTCGCAGTTCGGGGCCGCGCTCACCAACATGTCGCCGCCGTGGATCACCTTGAGGTCGGGGAAGTACACGATTGTGTCGCCGCCGGTGTGCGTCGGGCCGTAGTTGTAGAGTTCCGCCTTGATGCTGCCCGCGGTGATGTTCTGCGATTTCCCGAACGTGTTGCTGGGCGGCGCGATGGACTTGCCATTGGTGACGTAGGTAGCCGTCAGTGCCTTCTCGCCTTCATGCGCCCACACGGGCACGCCGTCACGAACGAAGCTGGCGGTGTTGCCGCTGTGATCCTGATGAATATGGGTGACGACGGCGGCCCTCACCGGCAGCGGAGTCACGCTCTTCACCAGCGCGATCAGCTGAGTGTAATTTTCTTCGCCGAGGTTGCCCGTATCGGCGATCAGCACGGCATCGGTGCCCACGCGAACGGAAATGTTCCCGCCCAGGCCGGTTACTTCATATAGACCCGGCTTGATCTGCACGATCGCCGGAGCCGGAGCCTTGCCTTTCCCGCCGCCGCCCGCCGGGGCTTGGGCAAACATCATCATCGCGGCGGCCAAAGAGGCCACCAAGGGGGTCGAGATCATCAACGCTTTGCGCAGCATAGTTTCTCCTCTGAGGACCGAGTATAGCGAAACTCCGGGAGAGCGTCGAATCCCTCGCAACCCCTTTGTGACAAACTTGTTATTACAAATTCATGCTCTTGTAATTTTTCTGTGGTGGCCGTATCATCGACCCGTGACCCCGACGTGGCTCAAACTCGGATTCCTGGCGGCGATGGCAGCCGGTCTGTCCGCTGCGGGCGAAAAGATCACGCTCCGCGAGGGCTTCCCCTTCGTGGATGTGATGGTCAACGGGCAGGGTCCCTTCCATATGTTGCTGGATACGGGCGCGACGTCCAGTATTCTTAGTCCGAAGGCTGCTGAACGGGCCGGTGTGGTGCCGGATCAGCGCTCCATCATGGTCACCTTCAGCGGCGAGAAGGTTGTGCCGGAATCCTCGCGCAACGTGATTCAGGTGGGCCAAGTCCGTGAGCCGGGCTTGCCGATCGTCATTATGGAAGTGCCGCGGGTCCGCGCTCTGGATTCACGCGCCGATGGCGTGATCGCGCAGACTTTCTTGGAACGGGTTCCTTTCCTGCTCGACTACCGTCACAAGACGCTGTGGCTGGGTGCGGAGGCGACGCAGGAAGCCGCGCGCCTGTCGAGAAGCGTGCGCGCAATTCGAGAGGTGAATCGGACGCTACTGCCGGTGACATTCGAGCCGGGCGGCCGTGTGTGGAATCTCCAGTTGGACAGCGGCGCTACCAACGTCGTGGTGAACTGTGCCGGTGAATGTCCCGCTGCGTCGAACACGGCTCCGCAGGGGCGTTTACTGACACATACCGGCGAACAGACGGTCACGCTGGGCACAATGCGGCATGTTTCAGTGGGGGATCATTCGATTCCGCCAGTGGAAGCCGTACTGACCGAAGCTTCGCCCGAGCGCGGCCTGGAAGATGGTGTAGTTCCGGCGCGCTGGTTCGAAGCGTTCTACGTGAACGGACAGACAGTCCGGTTCGATCCCGCCCGCTAGCCGCGTCCCCGACGGCCGATGGCCGCGCGGGCCTCGGATTCCTGCGCCCGAGTGCGTTCTGTCTCGCGTTTGTCGTGCAGTTTCTTTCCTTTACCAACCGCCAGCTCCACCTTCACCAACCCGTTCTTGAGGTAGAGCTTGGTGGGAACGATGGTGAGACCCTTTTCGCGGGTGGTCTCCTGCATCTTCTTGATTTCGGCTTTGTGTAGCAACAACTTACGCCGGCGCACCGGCTCGTGATTCATGATGTTGCCGTGCGAGTATTGACCGATGTGTGCGTTCATGAGGAACGCTTCCCCGCCCACGACTTCGGCGAAGGCGTCCTTCAGCTGGATTTTGCCGTCGCGGGCCGACTTGACCTCAGTTCCAGACAGCACAAGTCCGGCTTCCACCCGGTCCGATAAGAAGTACAGATGCCCGGCCTGGCGGTTGTCACTGAGGATCTTGATGCCGCCGTCCCGTTTTTTATCCACGTTCGCAACCTGTGCCGCGTCAATCAGTTGTGACGGGCTACGTGGTCAGTGTACCATGAAGCTCCTGGGTATTCCGGCTAAATCAATGACGTTTCAACACTTACGATCCTTTATGGCCGTGGCGCTAGCCGTCACGCTGGCGCTTGGACCGGGTTCGACTGCGGCGTTCGCGCGGACGAAGAAGGGTGACAAACTGCTGAAGCAGGCGCAAGCAGCGGAAGCCCGGGAACAGTTCGACTTGGCGGCCGACCTCTACAACCAAGCGGTGGACGAAGATCCGAAGGATGCCGGGTACCTGATCGGGATGCGGCGTGCGCGGTTCGCCGCGGGCATGGGCCACGTGGAGAAAGCACGCGAGTTCCGGACGGCGGGCAATCTGGCCGAGGCGATGGCCGAGTTCCAGCGCGCGATTCTGCTGGACCCTTCGTCGACGATCGCGATGCAGGAGCTGAAGCGCACGCAAGAGATGCTGGTGAAGCCGGCGGGTCCCGGACAGGCGAATCTGACGCCGTCCGAGCGGGCGGCGAAGGAATCCGAAGAACGTTCGCAGTCCTTGATGGGCTTGCCGGAACTGAAGCCGCCCGTGCGCAAGGTGGGTCCGCTGAAGATGAACAACCAGCCGATCAACATCCTCTTCAACACGGTGGCGGGCATCGCAGGCGTGAACGTGGTGTGGGATTCGACGTGGAATCGCCCGACGCGCGGCTTTGACGTGGATCTGCCGGAGATGGGCGTGGAGCAGGCGTTCGAGTACCTGTCGCTGGTGACGCGCACGTTCTGGAAGCCCCTGACTCCGACCACGATTTTCGTGACCGAAGAGAGCGCGAACAAGCGTCGCGACTTTACCGACAACGTGGTGAAGACGTTCTTCGTCACCAATGCGGCGACCGCGCAGGAGTTCAACGAAATTCAGACCGCGGTGCGCACCATCACCGATATCCGGCGCGTGTATCCGTACGCGGCGCAGAAGGCGATCGTGGTGCGCGGCGATGCCGATGCGGTGGCACTGGCCGAGAAGTTGATTCGGGATTTGGACAAGCCGAAGTCGGAAGTGGTGATCGACGTTATCATCATGGAAGCGAACTCAGCGCGTACGCGGGATCTGGCGGCGACGATCGCCAGCGCGACGGGTACGACGGGCCTGAATCTGGGCGCGGCGTTTACGCCTCGCGCAGGGATTACGCGGGCCATCGGAGCGGGTACGACGGCGTCGACCGGTGTTCCGCTGGCGAATCTGGGCCGCATCTCTACCAGTGATTTCACCACGACACTGCCGGGCGCGCTGCTGCAGGCGATCCTCAACGACAATCGCACGAAAGTGCTGAACAACCCCCAGCTGCGGGCTTCTGACGGACAAAAGGCGCGTCTCGAAATCGGCGATCGCATCCCGATCGCCAGCGGCAGCTTCCAGACTGGCGTGACCGGCGCAACGGGTGTCGGCGTGAACACCACGTTCCAGTTTCAGCCGGTGGGCGTGATCGTAGACGTGACTCCTCAGGTCCATTCCACGACCGAAGTGACGCTGCACGTGGAACTGGAAGTTTCGAACGTGAAGAGTTACATCGACGTTGGCAACATCAAGCAGCCGATCGTGGGCCAGAACAAGTCGACTGCGGACCTTCGTCTCCGCGAAGGCGAGATCAACATCCTGGCCGGCCTCACGCGGCAGCAGGACACCACATCGATGAACGGAATCCCAGGCTTGGTGGACATCCCGGTGCTGGGCAACATTTTCTTTGGCAACAACCACGTGGAGAAGGATCGCGGAGACCTGATGATCGCGCTGGTGCCGCACATTGTGCGCTCGCCCGATTATTCTCCGGAGAACCTACACGGCATCTACGCGGGCGCCGATCAGCAGCTGAAGTTGATGTACGCGCCGAAGCCGGACGAAGCGGTGGGCGCGGCTCCCGCGATTGCTCCCGTGCCGACGCCTGGTGCTGCACCAACTGCACCTGCTCCTGTGCCGGTTGCTCCGACGGCTCCGCAGGCTGCGGCTCCGAAACCGAATCTGCCTCCGGCTACGCCTCCCCCGCCTCCGGGCGCAGGACCTCGCGTAACGTTTAATCCTGGTGTACTGGCGGTGACGGCAAACGCTCCGTTCAATGTGAACGTGCAACTGGAAGGCGCCACGAACGCGGTTTCGGTGAATCCGCTGCGTGTCAGCTGGGATCCGGCGCTGCTGCGCTTGAACGACATTGCTCCCGGCGAGATGCTGTCGCGAGATGGCGGCCGCGTCACTTCGGTGAAGGACATTCGCAATGACGCAGGTCAGGCGACGCTGACGCTGTCGCGTGCCGCTGGCTCGGCTGGTGTAACGGGATCGGGTGCGCTGGCGACGTTGACCTTTGTCGCGCTGGCTCCGGGTGCGGGTCGCATTACAGTGACCGACCTGAATGTTCTCGACACGCAGAATCAGGCGGGCGCGGTCGCGCTCGGCTCGATTGCGGTGACGATCCGGTAGACGCTCTATGACTTTGCGTCGGCGTTCTCAGCGCGGTATGACCTTGGTGGAGCTGATTGCAGCCTTCACCATCCTGGCGCTGCTCACCACCATGTCCGTTCCCCTGACGCGCTACAAAGTGCGTCGCGACAAGGAACGCGACTTACGGAGCGCATTGCGCGAGATCCGGCGCGCGATCGACCTGTACAAAGACGCGTCGGCCGCGGGCAGTTTTCAGGTGAAGGTCGGCACCGAGGGGTATCCCGAAACGCTGGAGATGTTGGTAGAAGGCGTGGTGATGTCGGGGGCGGCGGA
>CANIIC010000098.1 GCA_947467395.1 Bryobacterales bacterium | reverse complement strand
ACGGTATAAGCGCGGACGCAGGCGTTCTTGGGGATATTCGCTTGGCCGGGGATTTCCAGGCATTGGCCGGTTCCGCCGAAGAGAAGACCATGGTAGCCGCAGCGGATACCGGTCGGTTCGAGAGTGCCGCAGGAAAGCGGCAAGTGGCGGTGTGCGCACTTGTCTTCGAGCGCGACCACACTGTCACCGGAGCGGAAAAGTACGACGGGCTGGTTCAGGAACGTTCGGGCGATGGGTTTGTCCTGAACCTCCCAGGCGAAGCCGGCGACATACCAGTGGTCGAGCGGGAAAATGGGAGCGGACATGGGGGTAGTATACATCCGGTGTTGCCACCACTAGTGGGGCGCGGGTATACTTCGGTTTTATGCCGGTAGCCAGCCAGATGAGCGCACGGGCGCTTCCACGGGCAGTCGCCCAGATGGAAGATATGGACCCGCTCGCCCCGCAACGCGAGGCGGCGCTGTTCTACGGGCTGTTCCTGCGGGGGCACTCGGCGACGACGCTACGCAAGGACATCGACGTCTCAAAGAAGTTGCTGGAGAAGCTGCTGAAGCGGCATCGCAATGAACAGCGGGTGCAGGAAAAGCTGCACCGAGCCTACCTGTACCGCAAGCAGGTTCTGGCGATTTTCGATGAGCTGGTGACCCGCCAGGGCTTCCATCGCGTCCAATAATTCGTTGTCTGCACGTTTTTCCCCTGCCTGCCGTCTTATATTGAAGATATGGAACTGAACCGCCGGAACCGCCGCAAGGGCTTCTCCCTGATCGAGCTGCTGATTGTTGTCGCGATCATCCTGATTATCGCCATGGTGGCGATTCCGAAGATGAACGTGCAGCTGATGTCGGCGCGCGAGATGGGCGCGATCCGCGAGATTACGGCCATTCATCAGGCACAAACCCAGTATTATTCGCAGTTTGGACGCTACGCCGAGACTCTGGCGCAGTTGGGTCCTCCGGCGAGCGGCGCTGCGGGTCCGGCCGCTGCGGATCTGTTGCCTTCCTCGCTTTCGGGCGGCAAGAAGGGTGGGCACGTGTTCGCTGTAGCGGCCACGCAAACCGGGTACTCCGTGACAGTGGTTCCCGAGCGCTTTGGCAGTGACGGACGGAGGACGTTCTACTCCGATCAGACGCTGGAAGTGCACGAGAATTGGTCGGCTGAGCCGGCTACGCCGCAGAGTCCGGTGCTGGGTCAGTCGGCAGCCCCCGCGGCCGCTACGAAGTAGTTTCGACGGAAGGGGCTCTGAATACCTGCTGCATTTCGGCGATCAGCTCGCGCAGTTGGCTGGATTCCTTGGTCTTGCGTAGCTGGTCGAGAAGATCTGCACGGTAGTTCATGTTGCGGAGTAGTTCGCTGTTGCGGTCTTTGAGCGCGAGCCACACCTTCCCCGCATTTTCCAGTTCCTTGAGCGCGCTATGGTAGCGGCCGGAGCGTTCCTCGATCTGGGCCAGCGTTTCATAGGTCACCGCGAGGCGAACGCCGCCATCGTGCTTGAAGACGCCGATCGAATCACTCAACAATTCCCGGGCGCGAGCCAGATTCCCCCAGCCGACGTGCAGGTTGGCGAGGCTGTACTGCATGTTGGCGACGTCGTCGATATGTTGCACGCCGATCTTGCGCAGTTTCATCACCAGGCAACGTTCGTACAGGGCAGCTGCGCCGTCCAGGTCGCCGGATTCTTCGAGAGATCCTGCCAACTGTTGCAGATTCTTGGTGGCCTCCGGCGATTCAAAGCCGCTATCGGACGAAGAAATGTTCAACGCACGGCGGAAGCAGTCCTGTGCTTTGGCATGCTCGCCTTCGGTGCGGTAAATCACCCCCGCTTCATACAGTAGTTCCGCCAGCTTGGGGCTGTTGGGGCCATAGTTCTGTTCGTGCAACTGGAGCGACTTCTCCAGAGCCGGCAAGGAGTGTTCCCCGTGGCCGTTGCGATGGCGTGCGATGGCTAGGCGGTGGACGCGTTTGGCCATCAGGAGCGGATCGGGGCGATCCAGTTTGGCTCCCAGACGCAAGGCCTCCTCTTCCACCTTTTCGAGCTCGGGCCAAGCCTTGCGATCGTTGAAAATATCGCCCAGTAGGTCGAGCCCGTTCACGTATTCGTCGATGTCTGAGGTTTCCGCGGCGATGGCGATGGCCTGCCGCGCGAAGGTTTCGGCTTCCCCCAGGATACGCTCGGTCTGGACGGCCAGATCCGGTTCGCTCGGGCGTGCGGTGCGGCGTTTGGCGTCGGCCAGTTCCAGGCGCAGGTGGATTCGTTGTTTGGCCGAGGCCTTGCGCTGGTCAGCTTCTGCAATTGCCAGCAGGAGATGACGTTCCGCTGCCGGGTAGTCACGGCGTTTCAGGTGGCGTTCGGCTTCTGAACGGTGCCAATTTCGGTCGAGGGTCCAGGGCTCCCGGCTCTTCGCCGTAGAGCCCGTCGAACTGAGGGACCATTGCCAGGATTTGAACAGATTCAACACACGTATTCCGAAATCATAGAATCGGCAGCCTAGAGTCTTGGCTGTAGTGTGGTCAATATCGTTGATATGTAAAAACTGTGTCGCCGCGGGGGGGCTGGTCGGTATAGAGGACCTCGGTGCGGGTGACCAGCTTCATAGGGACGGAGGCGGGCGTAGGGAGTTCGTCATTGGTCAGCAACAGGCCGCCGGGTTCCAGCATGGAGGCGATGTTCGCCAGGGCCAGAGCCTGCTCGAAGGGCGTGTAGTAGACCAGGATGTTGGTTGCGACCACCAGATCGTAGCGTTCGGCCGCGGGCAGATTGAGGCGCTGGCTGACGATGTTCACGTCAGCGGTGTCGAGAGTGAGGACCGTGGCGGAAGGGAAGCGGACGGCTCTTGTATCGACGTTCGCGAGGTTCGCGGGTGTGGGGATCGCCTGCGCGGGCAGAGCGAGCGCATCGCCGAAGTGTTTCCAATAGTCGAGCACGCCGGGGAGCCACGGCGTCGCCATGTTGCGCGGGAGTTGGATCTCGTAGGCCCGGCGGTTGCGCGCGTTGTCGGTCGCGCCTCGGATGTGATTCCGCACGCGGGGGCTGATATCGAGGATCGTGAGTTTGGGTGTGCCGAGTTTCAGGCGCGCCAGCGAATCGGCGACGGCGAAGGGTTGTAGGGTTTGCAGAGGGTAGTAGTCGAAACCTGACTCCTTGTCGATGAAGTCGAGGCCGGGGCCGAGGATGGCGGCTCGCGCGACGGCTTTGAGCCGGCCCTTCGCTTGGAGTTCCGCAAGGGCGGAATCGATGGCGAAGTTCGGGAAGATCGTGGTGTCGAGCGAAACGCCTCGCGCGCTGAAGGCGTTGTTGGCCGAGTCCTGCGCGTCAATCTTTTGCCCGATCTCGACGCGTTCCTTGAGCACGCGCTGCAGGTTGTCGAGGATGAACGTTCCGGTGGCCGGGCTGTTGGGTACGAGGTTCCTCTTTTGCAGCAAGTCGCGCACGGCCATCAAGCGTC
This sequence comes from Bryobacterales bacterium, assembly GCA_947467395.1. Lineage (GTDB taxonomy): Bacteria > Acidobacteriota > Terriglobia > Bryobacterales > Bryobacteraceae > Palsa-187. Next base: position 11,484 of record CANIIC010000098.1, on the reverse strand, counting down.
CGTTGGTGCCGGGCTTGTTCAGCGCGGCGACCAAGTCTGAGAGTCGTGCGCGCAAGAGTCCGGCGCGGGTTTCGGCCGCGAGGTTCTCGATGGTCATGCGCGGTTGCTGGGTGAAGGATGTGCCGAACATCAGCAGGTTGACCATCGAGTCGAGGTCGCCTTGTTCGAGGCGTGCGCGAATGGCGGTGTCTTTCTCGCGAGCCCATGCGGCGAACTGTGCCGCATCAGCGGACTTCAGCTCAGCGGGAGCGAGCTGTTCGAGAATCGGGCGGACGGCATCGAACGGCGTCGCGACGCGTGCTGCGGCGAAGGCAGCAACGGCGATCAGCAGCAGCGCGGCGAGGCGGGAGGGCACGAGGTCATTGTACCCTTGCGTTGATGGCTTCCTCCTTCGATCAATTTTTAGACGGCACGGGCTGCCCTCTCTGTTCAGGGCGTCCGGACTCCAATGACACCTGGGACTTTGTGGCGAAGCTAGGCGTCGCGTCGCTGTATTTGAACAAGAACCAGACCTACCGCGGACACTGCCAGTTGATCTTCGATCTGCGGCACGCAGCCCGGCCGGATCAGTTGACGCTGGAGGAGTGGACGGCGTTCAGTGACGATCTGTATCGCGCGCAGGGTGTGATTCAGCGGGTGACGAACGCGGATCACGTGAATCTGGAATCGCTGGGGAACATGGTGCCGCATCTGCACTGGCACGTGGTGCCTCGGTATCGGGACGATGTGCGGTGGGGTTCGCCGATCTGGCTGACGGACGGGGCTCAGATGAAGGATACGAGGCTGGAGCATAAAGAAAGGAGCGCGCTGATCAGCGCGCTCCAGGATGGATTGAAGTTGTAGAGTGCCTTAGCTGCTCATGGCGCCGAGGAACTGTTGGTTGCTCTGCGTCTTCGAGAGTTTCTCGATAAGCAGCTCCATCGATTCCGACGGCGACAGCGGGTTGAGGACCTTACGCAGGACCCACACGCGGTTGATGTCTTCCTTGGCCAGCAGCAACTCTTCCTTACGCGTGCCGGACTTCGAGATATCGATGGCCGGGAACACACGCTTGTCCATGAGCTTGCGGTCCAGATGGATTTCCATGTTGCCGGTGCCTTTGAATTCTTCAAAGATCACGTCGTCCATGCGGCTACCGGTATCGATCAGGGCCGAAGCGATGATCGTGAGCGAGCCACCCTCTTCAATGTTGCGGGCGGCGCCGAAGAAGCGTTTGGGGCGCTGCAGGGCGTTCGAATCCACACCACCAGAGAGGACCTTGCCGGACGGCGGCACAACCGTGTTGTAAGCGCGCGCCAGACGCGTGATCGAATCGAGCAGGATGACCACGTCCTTCTTGTGTTCGACCAGGCGCTTCGCCTTTTCGATCACCATCTCAGCGACCTGCACGTGACGCGAGGCCGGTTCGTCGAACGTCGACGAAATCACTTCGCCGCGCACGGAGCGCTGCATGTCGGTGACTTCTTCCGGACGTTCGTCGATCAGCAGCACGATGAGGCTGACTTCCGGATGATTGACGGTGATGGAGTTCGCGATGTTCTGGAGCAACATCGTCTTGCCGGTGCGCGGAGCAGCGACAATCAGTCCGCGCTGGCCCTTGCCGATGGGAGTCAGCAGATCCATCACGCGACCGGAGTAGTTGTCCTTGGTCGTCTCCATCTTCAAGCGACGCAGCGGATAGAGAGGCGTCAGGTTGTCGAAGAAGATCTTGTTGCGGGCTTCCTCTGGCGGTTCGAAGTTGATCGCGTCAACCTTGATCAGCGCGAAGTAACGTTCGCCTTCCTTGGGAGGACGGATCTGGCCGCTAACGGTGTCGCCAGTGCGCAGATCGAAACGGCGGATCTGGCTGGGCGAAACGTAGACGTCATCGGGACCCGGCAGGTAGTTGTATTCGGGCGCGCGCAGGAAGCCGAAGCCATCCGGCAGGCACTCGAGCACGCCTTCGGAGAAGATGAGGCCGCTCTTTTCGGCCTGGCCCTGGAGGATCTTGAAGATGAGTTCCTGCTTGCGCAGGCCGGCGTAGTTCTGCACGCCCTGCACCTTGGCGATCTCATTCAGTTCCTGGATGCCCATGTCCTTGAGCTCGACCAGATCCAGCGCGCCGGTGTTCTTGCCCTGGTTTCCCTGAGCGCGACGGCGGCCAGCGCCACCGAACATGCGTCCCATGGGCGCAGCCTGTTGTCCGCCTGCGGGCGGGGCAGAGGCCGCGGGAGCTGCCGCTGCAGGGGCAGGGGGAGCGGCTTCTTGTGCGGCGGGCTTGGCGTCTTGAGTCGACTTCGACTCGGTAGCGGCGGGCGCCGCTTCCACCTTCGGCTTGTGCGCCTTGGGCTTTACTTCTTTTTCGTGCTTGGGAGCATCCGTCTCCGGATTCTGTCCCGCGTCCTGATTCATTTCTTGATCGCTTGCCAAATTTCCCTCACTCCCCGGCCTGTGACGGCCGAGCATTCGAGCAACTCTCCGCTGTATCCTTCGCGAAGCGCGCTCCGGCTTTGATGCCGTTCTTTATGCGACTTCAACTTGTCCACTTTCGTGACGATCACTGCGTACGGCATTTGGTGGAGTTCGAGCCAGTCTCGTAGCTCCACGTCCTTCGGCGTCCAGCCCCGTCTTGAGTCGAGCAGCAGCATAGACATCTTGAGGGCCTTGCGATCGAGGAGATAACTCTCGATGAGGCCTTGCCACTGACTGCGAATTTCAAGGGGGACTTTTGCGAATCCATATCCAGGCAGGTCCACAAACCGGAAACCGCCATCGACCTGGTAGAAATTGATAGCCTGCGTCCGGCCGGGCCATTGACTGACGTGGGCCGCATCGCCGCCGCCTCCAGTTTTGCTCGCGTCAATCAACGCGTTCAGCAGACTGGATTTCCCTACGTTGCTGCGTCCGAGGAATGCGATCTCGGGTTCGCTCTCCGGCGGGAACTGCTCCGGCTTAGCTGCACTTATTATAAGATGCGCGGGCATCGTTTGGGGGACCCAGCTTTCAAGGGGGTGTACACAGGGGGGTAACCTTTAGTGTCCCACGAAGAGCGGCACATGCGACGGCCTCAGAATTTCTGCTTAGCCAGTTCCAGTTCCCGCGCGGTCAGAGGTCGCAGTTCAAGCGCGCGTTGTTCGCCTTCGCCGATGGTGACGATGGCGCCGGGCAACTGGTCGACCAGATCGGGTCCAGCAGAGAATGCGGAGGCCGTGTCCCAGGCGATCACTTTGTAGGTGCCGGGCGCGAGACCGAAGACAAAATAGTCGCCCGCGATGGTGGAGGCCCCTATTTTGCGCAAGTCACTCCGGGTGCGCAGGTCGCCTTGCGGCGACGCGGTGACGGTCAGCTCGCGAGCCGGTGCTCCCGACCAGTTGATGCGGCCCGTGAGCCGGCTGGTGGCGGTGCCGAGCTCGATCACCAGCGCTCCGTCGGCGGGGATGAGTGTCCCGTTCGAGTGATCCTGCCCGGCTTGCGTGATCGACTTCACATAGGTGCCGCCGGGGGGCGAGATCACGATGTGGTACTCCATCGGGAGCACGCCAGCGAGGTGGAAGGTTCCTTCCACGGTGTCAACTCGCGCTTCGACGGGCGGGGCCGGGAACGGACCGGATGGAACCAGCATGACTTGAGGGACTGCCGGCGGCGCGTCTGACGGAATGCGGAACTGTCCTTCGATGTCGCGCGGTGGCGTGACCGTGAGGGCGACTCCATCGATATCGCGATCGACGACCGAGACAGTGGTGGTGCCGAAGGGCTTGAAGTCTTTCGTTGCGCCGTAGCTGACGCATACGGTCCCGTGCGGCACACCGCCTACATCGAAGCGGCCGTCGGCGTCCAGTTGCGTGAACCATAGTCCTTCGGCACGTGTGCGCGACGCGGAGCAATCCTGCGCCAGAACGGTGCTCTTGGGCGGCAGTTGGTCGCCGGCGATGGTGCCGCGAATGTGAAAGAGCGTGGCGGGTAACAAGCGGAAATCGACGCGCTCCAGAATGGCCCCGGCCGCGACGTCCAGGCGCAGCGCCGTTTCGGTGGCTTCGGAACTGGGGTAGAACGTGCGCTCCAGTTGCTCCTTCGCATTCGCGAGCGACATGGCTCGCACGATGTAGCGGTCGGGAGTCAGGTCGGGAAGTTCGTAGTTGCCTTGTGCATCGGCCATCACCGACATGGCAGCGAGCCACTGGGTACCTGTCGGCGATCCCATGGCGCGTAGGGCGGAGACTGCTGCGGAGGCAACGGGCTCGCCTCGATCGTTGAGGACGGTTCCACGAATGCGGCCTTGCGGGGCGAGCCGGATGGTGGCCGTGTTCGCGAGCTGTTGCCCAGTAAGGGGGATGGACGTCCGCACCACAGGGTCGAAGAAATAGTGCGCGGCTTTGACCGACGCCACTTGATAGTCGCCGGGTTGGATGCGCGTGAACTCGATGCGGCCATCCGTCGAAGTGGTTCCGCTGAGGGGCGGTCCGAAGTGGGCCTGCAGCATTACCTCCGCGTTGGGGATCGGTTGCGATGTGACGGAATCCAGGACCGCGATGGTGATGCGGCCGAGCTTGGTGGGATCTGGAAGGGGAGCCTGGGCGCACAACAATCCGAGCGCGCTGGTGAGCAACAAGAGGGCTGTCTTGGTGCTCACTTGATCGATGCTATCTCAGCGCGCAGGTGCAGATTCACAGTTTCGACCAGGGAGAGCGGTAGCGAAGGAAGCTCAAACTCAACGGTGGGCGTGGACTGCCCGCTCTGGCGATTCACGGACACATCGTTGGTGATACGTCGTATCGCTCCTGAGATGACGAGCGGAGGCAATGCGAAGGTGCTGAGAAACGAATCGACCGAGGCATTCAGCGTCATCGAATAGAAGCCGTTCGCATCGGTCTTCGCCTCTCCTGTGAACGTGTTGACCCTCGGTGTATACGCGATAACGGTGGCCCCGGCAACCGGGTTCCCTTGTTCGTCGACGAGAGTGCCCTGCAGTTTGGGCGCGGGCTGCAACTCAAACTGGAATTCGCGAGTCTGACCTTCGTGAATGGAGACATCTGCCAGGAAGTTGCGCGGGTTGCGTACATAGCCGGGGGCATCGAACGCAGTGAAGTGATAGACACCCGGAGCAAGATTGGCGAGCCGCAGGTGGCCGTCGCGCTCGGTTGCTCCGGAATAGGTTCGACCATTCGGACCTTCCAGCGTGACGCTGGCACCGGCTACCGGAACATTGCCGGTCGCGATCACGCGGAAGTCGAGGCTCCCGGGCTGCGATTGCGCGCTGAGGGTGAGAGAGGCGAGCAGAACAACGAGGCTGGCTCGAATCATCATGCGGTCATTATAGGACTCTGTTCCAGCAAGCAAAAGCCCCGGAGCGCTTGGGCACGCCGGGGCTGATGAGTAGGTCTGTGTGGAGACTAGTGTGTGACTTTGTCTTCACGGCTGCGGGCGACGATTTCGTTCGCCGACAGCATGTTGGTGAGGCCGGGACCTTCGATCTCGCGTTCAAGCGCGAGCTTCAACACTTCGTCCATGGAGGTGACGAAGTGCAGCTTCATGTCCTGGCGAATGTTTTCGGGAATCTCCGGAAGATCCTTCTCGTTGTCCTTGGGAAGGATGGCTTCACGGATGCCCTGGCGATGCGCCGCCAGCAGCTTTTCCTTCAAGCCGCCGATGGGCAGAACCTTGCCGCGTACCGTGATCTCACCGGTCATGGCCAGCGTGCCCTTCACAGGGATGCCGAGCAGTGCACTGGTGATACTGGTGGCGATGGTGATGCCGGCCGACGGACCATCCTTGGGGATGGCCCCTTCGGGCACGTGCAAGTGGATGTCGATGTGACGGTAGAAATCCCGCGGCAGGCCAAAGTGATGTGCGCGCGCCCGGATGTAGGTGAGCGCTGCCTGGGCCGATTCCTGCATGACGTCGCCGAGTTTGCCGGTCGCGGTGAGTTTGCCGCGGCCTTCCATGATTTCGGCTTCGGTGGTCAGAATCGAACCGCCGACTTCGGTCCACGCCAAGCCCACGGTTGCACCGACTTCGTTCTTCTTGTCGGTCGGGAGTTCGCGATACTTCTGCGGTCCCAGCAGCTCCACCACCTTGGCGGAGGTGATGACCACCTTGGGAGCAACCTTCTTCTTGGCGGCCTGCTGTGCGACGACCTGACGCGCGACCTTGCGGCACACATTGCCGATTTCGCGTTCCAGGTTACGCACGCCGGCTTCGCGCGTGTAGCTGAGGACCAACTCGCGCAGGCCTTCCTGCGTGAATTCGATGTTCTTCTCAGTGAGGCCGTTGTCCTTGACCTGCTTCGGGGCCAGGAACTTCTTGGCGATCTCCAGCTTTTCGAGTTCGGTGTAGCCGGAGAGGCGAATCACTTCCATGCGATCCTGCAACGCCGCCGGGATCGTGTGCATCACGTTCGCCGTGGCGATGAAGAACACCTGGCTCAGATCGTATTCGACGTCCAGGTAGTGATCCTGGAACATCCAGTTCTGTTCAGGGTCGAGGACTTCGAGCAGCGCGGCCGACGGATCGCCGCGGAAGTCGGTCGACATCTTGTCGATTTCGTCCAGCATGAAGACCGGGTTGCGAACCCCCGCCTTCTTCATCTGCTGAATCATCTGGCCGGGCAGGGCACCGATGTAGGTGCGGCGATGGCCGCGGATTTCGGCTTCATCGCGCACGCCGCCCAACGACAGACGCACGAACTTGCGGCCCGTGGCCTTCGCGATGGACATGCCGAGCGAGGTCTTGCCGACGCCCGGAGGTCCGACGAAGCACAGGATGGAACCCTTGGGATCCTTCACCAACTGGCGCACGGCGAGGAACTCGAGGATACGTTCCTTGATCTTCTCGAGTCCGTAGTGATCGGCTTCGAGCACGTCCTGCGCATGCTGCAGTTCGCGAATTTCCTTGGACTTCTTCTTCCACGGCACCGCGAGCAGCCAGTCGAGATAGTTGCGCGAAACAGTGGATTCGGCAGACATCGGCGGCATGCCTTCGAGGCGCTTCAGTTCGGCCATGGCCTTTTCCTGAGCGTCCTTGGTCATGCCAGCGGCTTCGATCTTCTTCTTCAGTTCGTCGAATTCGCTCTTTTCGCCGCGGCCCAGTTCCTTCTGGATCGCCTTGATCTTCTCGTTGAGGTAGTATTCCTTCTGCGCCTTTTCCATCTGGCGCTTCACGCGGCCCTGGATGGTGCGGTCGACGTTGAGCTTCTCGATCTCAATGTCGAGCATCTCGGCGACGCGCGTCAGGCGGTCGATGGGATCGAAGATTTCGAGCAGTTCCTGGCGCTCCTCGATGGAGAGCTGCAGGTTCGCGCCGACCGTATCGGCCAGCTTGCCCGGATCGTCCCCGCGCACGGCGGCGACCATCGAATCGTAATTTACGTTCTGGCTCAGCTTGACGTACTGTTCGAACAGGCCGGTCACGCGCGCGATCAACGCATCCAACTGCGCGCCGGATTCGACTTTGTAGGTGAACGTCTTGACGGTGGCCTTGAAGTAACCTTCTTCTTCGCTGACCGAAACCAACTTGGCGCGTTCCACTCCTTCGACCAACACCTTGATGTTGCCGTCGGACTGGCGCAGGCTCTGGACGATGTTGGCGATGGTGCCGGTGGAGAAGATTTCATCCGGACGCGGCTCATCGACCTTGGCGTCGTGCTGCGTGGCGAGGAAGATCTTGCGGTCGCCCGCGAGCGCTTCTTCAAGCGCGCGCACACTGGATTCCCGGCCCACGACGAACGGCGTCATCATGTGCGGGAAAATCACGACATCCCGGATGGGCATCATCGGCAAACGCCGGCTATCTGATTTTTCCTTCGATGTAATCATGCGACCTTTGCTTCCACTTTAGCAGGAGGAGGCGCGAATCATCGTAAGGCCTAGAAACACAAAGGGCGGACTGCTTGCACAGTCCGCTCAATTTGGGTTGTTGCCTGTGTGAGGACTACCCGGCCTTTTCCAGTAGAGCCGCGCTGATCTTTTGGTTGACCACCATTTCCTTAGTCACCACGAAATCGCGCGCCTTCTTCTGGGAGGGCAGGTAATACATGAGATCCAGCATCAGTTCTTCGAGGATCATGCGCAGCCCGCGGGCTCCGACTTTCCGTTCCATGGCCAGTTGCGCGATGGCTTCCAGAGCCTCGTCGCTGAACTTCAGGCGCACGTTTTCGAACTCGAACAACTTTTGATACTGGCGGGCCACCGCGTTCTTCGGCTTGGTCAGGATCTGCACCAGGGCGTCCTTGGTCAAGTCTTCGAGCACGGCCACCACCGGCAGACGGCCGATGAATTCGGGAATGAAGCCGCTCTTGATCAGGTCCATGGGTTGAACCTGTTCCAGCAGGCTGATGTCGCGGCGTCCGGAGGCTCCGGCACGGGCCTTCTTGGCATCGTCATCGGCGCTGTTGAAGCCGATACTGCGGGTCCCGACGCGGCGTTGAATCGTCTTTTCCAGGCCGACGAATGCGCCGCCACAGATAAAGAGGATGTTCGACGTATCGACCGGCGTGAACTCCTGGTGCGGATGCTTGCGGCCGCCCTGCGGAGGAACGTTGGCGATGGTGCCTTCCAGGATCTTGAGCAGCGCCTGCTGCACGCCTTCACCGGACACGTCGCGCGTGATCGACGGGTTTTCGTCCTTGCGGCCGATCTTGTCGATCTCGTCGATATAAATGATGCCGGTCTGGCAACGCTGCACGTCCCAATCGGCGTTCTGCAGCAGCCGGAGAATGATGTTCTCGACGTCTTCGCCCACGTAGCCGGCTTCGGTTAAGGTCGTGGCGTCCACGATGGCGAACGGCACATCCAGGATGCGGGCCAAGGTCTGGGCAAGTAGTGTCTTGCCGGTACCCGTAGGTCCGATCAACAGGATGTTCGATTTCGAAAGTTCCACATCGCCGGTGCGCGCCTTGTTCATCTGGATGCGCTTGTAGTGGTTATAAACGGCGACGGCCAGCTTCTTTTTGGTAGCGTCCTGGCCGATGACGTATTGGTCCAGGTACTCCTTCAGCTCTATGGGCTTGGGGAGCTTGTGGGGCGCAGTATACGACTGCTCCTGCCGGTCGTCTTCGAGGATCGAGTTACATACGGCGATGCACTCGTCGCAAATGTAGGCGCGGGGGTAGTCCGAAGGGGAGGAGATCAGCTTCCCGACAACATCTTGGCTTTTATGACAGAAAGAACAACGCAACGAATCATCGGAGCCTGCACGTTTCACGGGGTCTCCTACACCGAAAAAGGGACTTTGTTACAAGCGGACACCCTCAGTATAGCGAAGTCGGGGTAAGGTCCGGCAGAGAAAGACACCTGAGGACGGTATGGACGCATCCCTTATACTGCTCCTGTGCAACTGACCATCCCCCGGCCGTCGTTGGTCCTGTTAATCGGGGTGTCGGGTTCGGGCAAGTCCACCTTCGCCCACCGTCACTTCCAGCAGACCGAGGTGGTCTCCTCCGACCATTGCCGGGCGCTGGTCTGCGACGACGAAGGCGACCAGAGTGCCACGCCCGATGCCTTCGCCGTGTTGCATCTCATCGTAGAAAAGAGGCTGCGGCGAGGAAAACTCACCGTGGTGGACGCGACCAACGTGCAGCCGTGGGCTCGGTCCCTGTTGTTGCAGCAGGCCCAGGCCGCCGAGGTGCCGGCCATTGCGATCGTGCTGGATGTGCCGGAGCAGGTCTACCTGGAGCAGAACCTGCAACGCGATCGCATCGTGGATACTGCTGTGTTGGGCCAGCAGGTGCGCGACCTGCGGGCGGGGCTCGCAGGGTTGCGCGACGAAGGCTTCGCCGAAGTGTACTCTCTGACCGAGCCCGAAGAAGCCGAGATCCGTTACTGATTCTGCAAGTGGACCGAGCTCTTTTCGCCTTCCAGGCAATACTCATCCATCAGTTCCGTGTCGACAACCAGGAACTCTTCGATGTCGATGGTCCACGGCTTCACGTACGCCTTCGGGTCATCAATGGTCATCTGGATACTGAGTGAGCCGTAGTTGGGACGCGTGATGCGTTCCGTGATTTTCGCGGCGCTGGTGAGCGGGGTGCCGAACATGTCGAGCCACAGGTCGTCGCGGAAGCCGTTCGATTCGACCACGAGCGTGTCGCCATCCCAATGCGCGGTGGAGTAGCCGGTCCAGGAAGGACTCGGATCTTCCGGTAGAGGGCGGCCGTCCATCTGGATCTGGCGATAGTTGGCGTTGAATTCGTTCAGTAAGACCAGCAGTCCGGGTACCTGTATGAAGCGCTGCAAATGTGGCAGCGTGTAGAGCCGCGGCAGACTGCTGGGCAGGCATCGCACGTGAGGGTCATCTTTGCCAGGGACCACCATGCGCTGCTTCATGAGGTCCGCAGCCCACGGCTGATATTGCACCTGGACCCCGTCGGTGATGTTGATGGTTTGCGCGCCTAAATCTGAGCCGCCTTGATCGGCCAAGCCCAAGCCTTTTTCGGCGCAATCCTTCTGCCCGCCGATGCTCTCCGGGCAGGGGCGCGGCTTGCCGCCCATCCACCACATGCCGCTGAAGTCGGGTTTGCCGTCGGCGGTGCGCGGCGTCTTCGCTGCCTTGTCGAGCTTGCCGTCGGCAGTGCGCGGAACACCGGCGGTGGGCCAGTGCACCCACTGAGCTTGCAGAGCGGGCACGAAGAGCAACAGAATGATCCAGCGAGAGCGCATCTTCGCCATTCTACGTTGGCCACCGCAGGAAAAACAGCGTCCAAAAAACGAGCGTGGTGGGATTTGGGGGCTACGCCTATTGTGTGGGGTTGATCCGTATGGTGGCGCGTTGCGCCCAAGAGCCAACTCTGGAGAGTTAGCCGTAAGTGAATCCCTCCGGCACATTGAGTTGAGCGGCTCCTAGCCGCCTGCAAGCCAATCTTCACCGGAGCTTCATGGAGTAGTCGCATCGTTGATACGTCTTCGTAACACCCCCTTGATACGTTTGGACCACATTGTCCTCAAGGGAGTTTTACATGAAACGATTTCGGTCCACTTTGGGCCTGATCCTCGCCTCTGGCGTGATCGCAGTCAATCTATTTGCTCAGGGCGGGCAGGGGAGCATCGAAGGCTACGTCACCGACCCCACCGGCAACGCGATCCCCAACGTAACGATCACTCTTCGGATCCCGGCAACCGGGCAGACACGCCAAGTTACCTCTGACGATCAGGGGCACTATGTTGTTTCGGCGCTACCCGTCGGAACGTTTGAGGTCGAAGCGGTGGCCAGTGGATTTGCGACTGCGCGCGTTCCCGAGGTTGATCTACCGGTCGGTCAAACGAAGTCGCTCAATCTGGGCCTGAAGATCGCGACGGCCAACACTCAAATCGATGTGCTGGAATCTTTCAATATTCTGAACGATGAAGATACGCACAACAGTGTTGTCATCAACTCGCGCTCGATCCGCGACCTGCCCATTCGCGGTCGCAACTTCCAGGAATTCGTTCAACTGACGCCGAACATCATGCAGGAAGGCAACCGCTACGGCATGGTGGTGAACGGGCAACGTTCGATCAACGCGAACATCTCCGT
>CANIIC010000097.1 GCA_947467395.1 Bryobacterales bacterium | reverse complement strand
TGGGATGAGGATCTTTCGACCGGCACCGGGTTCCCGCGTGTGTTTTACTTGCAGTATCACCTTTACCGGAATTCGTTCCCGGTCCTGGCCTTGGCCACGTATCGCAAGGTGAGAGGAGCTTCATGAGATTTCCACTGAATCAGGCGGCCAACATGGCCACCTACATCGCCAAGAACAAGCTGCGTCCCAAGCCGGAGTGGCAGAAGAACCTGGCCGCGGTGGAGGACCCGAAGAATCCGTTCCGTATCGTGCACACGCAGATTCCCGCGGCGGGCGTCGAGCGTAAGCCGCATCCGCTGATCAACAAGCGTTTCCCGCTGGTGATGATGCTGGAGCCGTTGCACGCCTGCAACCTGACGTGCACGGGTTGTGGCCGTATTCGCGAGTATGAAACGTCCGTCAGCAGCCGCCTCACGCTGGAGCAATGTCTCACGGCCGTGGATGAATGCGGCGCACCGATGATTTCGATCTGCGGCGGCGAGCCGTTCCTGTATCCCGAACTGCCGCAGCTGGTCAGCGACATCCTGAAGCGCGGCAAGTACATCCAGCTGTGCACTAACGGCATGTTCCTAACCAAGAAGCTGGACGCCTATAAGCCCGATCCGGGTCTGGTGTTCAACGTTCACTTGGACGGTCTGGAAAAGAATCACGATCTGGCGGTAGAACGCGAAGGCGTGTTCAATACCGCGATCGAAGGCATCAAGTACGCGAAGTCGAAGGGCTTCCGCGTGTTCACCAATACCACGGTGTATCGCGAGACGGACATGAACGAGATCTGGCAGATGTTCGAGCTGCTGGAAACGTTGGGTGTCGACGGGCACACGGTGTCGCCGGCTTACGGCTACTCTTCGGTGAACGATCAGGAACTGTTCATGACGCGTGAAGACGTGCATGAGAAGTTCAAGGACATCGAGAAGTTCTCCAAGCGCTTCCCGCTGGTTTCGTCGCCCGTGTATCAGGACTTCCTGAAGGGCGATCGCGAACTGCCGTGCACCGCGTGGGGCAACCCGACCTATAACGTGAAGGGCTGGAAAGGCCCGTGCTACCTGATCACGGACGCGCACCACGAAACGTTCCAGGATCTGATGACCAAGACGCCGTGGGAAAACTACGGCCACGGCAATGATCCACGTTGCGAACAATGCATGGTCCACTGCGGTTATGAACCGTCGGCGGCCTATGGCATCAACGCGAAGTTGAGCGATCCGTTCAAAACGCTGAGCTGGCTGCTCGGCTAGTCAACAGTGAAACCAGCATTGGTGACCGGCGCGACCGGGTTCGTCGGCTGGCATGTGGCGCGAGCGTTGCTCGACCGCGGCCAGCCTGTGCGAGCCCTGGCGCGCAATCCTGCAAGCCTGCGTGAACTCGAAGGCGTAGAGCCTATGCAGGGTGACCTGCGCGATCCCTCGTCGCTGGAGCGCGCGGTGGCGGGTTGCAGCATGGTCTACCACGTTGCCGCAGACTATCGCCTGTGGACGCGCGACCCGCAGGAGATGCACAAATCCAACGTCGACGGCACACGCGCGATGCTGGATGCGGCGCGTCGTGCGGGCGTCGAACGTTTCGTTTACACCTCTACCGTCGGTTGCATTGCGGTGCCGGAAGGCGGGATCGGCGATGAGACGATGGCGGCCAAGCTCGAAGACATGCAGGGTCCGTATAAGCGGACCAAGCTGCTGGCCGAGCACGTGGCTCTGGAGTTCGCGCGCGAAGGCTTCCCGGTGGTGCTGGTGAATCCGACGGCTCCAGTGGGTGACCACGATTTCAAGCCGACGCCGACGGGGAAGATCATCGTCGACTTCGTGAGCGGCAAGATGCCGGCGTATCTCGATACGGGGTTGAATGTCGTGGATGTGCGCGACGTCGCCGCAGCGCACTTGGCTGCTTGCGAACGCGGGCGCGTGGGTGAGCGTTACATCCTGGGCGCGGAAAACATGACGCTGCGACAGATTTTCGAGGCTCTGGCTCCCGTTGCAGGACGCAAGCCGCCGGCGATCGAGATTCCGTACGCCGTTGCGTACGCGGCGGGCGTCTGTTCTACTGCATGGGCGAATCTCACGGGGCAGGAACCGAGGGCTCCGCTGGATGGCGTGAAGATGGCGCGCAAGAAAATGTGGGTGCGGCACGACAAGGCGGCGAAGGAACTGGGCTACGCGCCCGGGCCCGCGTCGCAAGCTTTGGGTCGTGCCGTGGAATGGTTCCGGGCCAATGGCTACTGCTAGTGTTCTGATCGCGGCCGAAGAACGGGAACTCAAAGGGCTGCTGAAGCGTCTACCGAATCAACCGCTGGCGTGGCCGGATGCGGCTTTCTCGCGAGTGAGCGGCACGCGCATTCTTCTGGCGAACGGCGCGGGGCCGCGCAGTGTGGAGCAACTGTTTCAGAATATGGAGCCGGGTGAAGGCTTCCATATTCAGCAAATGATCAGCGTAGGGTTTTGTGGGGCGCTGGACCCAGCCTTGAAGGTGGGCGACATTGTGGTCTGGGGCGGTCCGGTGGAGACGAAGCTGCCGTACGTGCAGGGCGAGATCTGGTCGGAAGATCGTGTTATTGTGACCGCAGACCAGAAGCGCCAATTGCGGGAACGTACGGGCGCTACAGTAGTAGAGATGGAGTTCGCGGCCGTGCAGAACAAGGCTCGCGAATGGGGTGTGCCGTGCCGCGCGATCCGCGTGGTTTCGGATGCCGCCGGAGAAACTCTACCGTTGGATTTTAACCGGTATCGGGACGGAGACGGGCGATTTCAGGTCGGGCGCATCGCGCTCGCGGGATTGCTGCGGCCGTTCACGGTGTTGCCGGAATTGATGCGGCTGGATCGACAGAGCCGCGTGGCTGCAGAGAACTTAGGAGCATTTCTTGCCGACTGCAAATTCTAGTTTGGAAGCCGGGACGCACGTCGCGTCCGCGGCCGGAACGATGGCTGCTGCCGTGTATCGCGGCGCGCAGACCGTCGCGGTGGAACAAATCCCGGTGCCCGAGATCGGCTCGGGCGAAATTCTGATTCGCGTGGAAGCGTGCGGAATCTGTCCGACGGATCTGAAGAAGATCGCGTATGACCTGCTGCCTCCGCCGCGCGTGTTCGGACACGAAACAGCGGGCGTGGTCGCGGCCGTGGGGTCAGGCGTCACGAAATACAAGATCGGCGACCGCGTGATTGTGTTTCATCACATTCCGTGCGGCACCTGTTTTTATTGCAAGTACAAGTTGTACGCGCAGTGCGCTACCTACAAGAAGACCGGTGTCACGGCAGGATTTGAGCCGGCGGGCGGCGGCTTTTCGCAGTACGTACGGGTGATGGACTGGATCGTCGAAGGCGGCGTCGAGAAGATTCCCGATGGAGTCTCGTTCGAGCGGGCCAGCTTCGTGGAACCGGTGAACACCTGCCTGAAGGGCATCAAGGCTGCGACGCCGCAGCCCGGCGAAGTCTGCGCGATTCTGGGCCAGGGCCCGATCGGGCTGATTTTCACCATGATGGCCAAGCTGGAAAAGTTGCGGACGGTCGCGACCGATACCATGGCGCCGCGCCGCGAACTGGCGATGAAGTTCGGAGCGGAAGCTGCGTTCGACCCGCGCGGGAACGAATTTTCGGATTACGTGAAGTCGATTACCGACGGTCGTGGCGCCGATCTGGTGCTGGTGGCGGCTTCAGCCAAGGGAATTGTGGAGCAAGCGGTGGCTTGCTCGCGACCGGGAGCTCGAATCCTGCTATTTGCGCAAACCTCCCATAAGGAGCGTATCGAGCTGTCCGGCGCATCGATTTGCGTGGATGAGCGTACATTGCTGGGGTCCTACAGCGCTTCGGTGGATCTTCAGAAAGAGTCTGCAGACCTGGTTTTCGGCGGCGCATTGCCGGTGGAGGAGCTGATTTCCCACCGGTATCCGTTAAGCGAGATCAATAAAGGGATCGAACGCGCGTTGCATCCTGACGAAGGATCGTTGAAGATAGTAGTATCGCCTCAACAATGAACCTTGCGACGCAGCATATGGCGGCCGCCGTCCTGTACGGCAAGGAAGAACTCCGAATCGAATCGGTCGAAGTCCCGAAGATTTCCTCGGGAGACCTGTTAGTTCGGGTTCGCGCGGCTTTGACTTGTGGAACAGACGTCAAAGTCTTCCGCCGGGGTTACCACGCTCGCATGATTCGTCCGCCTGCCCTGTTCGGTCATGAATTGGCCGGCGATATTGTGCAGGTGGGAGAAGGCGTCTCAAAGTTCCAACTCGGCCAACGCGTTGTAGCCGCGAATTCGGCTCCGTGTGGTGAATGTTACTATTGCGAGCGCAATCAGGAAAATTTGTGCGAAGACCTGTTGTTTAACAACGGGGCGTACGCTGAATATATCCGGATTCCGGCTCGGATCGTCGAAAAGAACACGCACGTCATTCCGGAACATGTGTCTTACCAGGACGCGGCACTGATTGAGCCGCTGGCCTGTGTAATGCGCGGTCTGGAAGAAACCGGTGTGAAGCCGGGCGACACCATCGCGGTAATCGGCCTGGGTCCCATCGGCATGATGTTTGTGCGCATGGCGAAGGCCGTGTACAAGGCGCGCGTGATTGCGATCGGGCGGCGTCAGTCGCAGCTGGATCGCGCGGCCAGCATGGGCGCGGACGAACTGATTTTGAACAACGACGGCGCGGATGTCATCACTCCGGTGAAGAACCTGACGGGTGGCCGTGGCGCGGACGTCGTGATTGAAGCCGTCGGTCTGCCGGAAGTTTGGCAGCTCGCGGTGCAACTGCTGCGTCGTGGCGGTACGATCAACTTCTTCGGCGGTTGTCCGGAAGGTACGCAGGTGCCGGTGGACACCAGCCGTCTGCATTATTCGGAACTGACGCTGAAGGCCAGCTTCCATCACACGCCGGAGCTGATTCTCAAGGCACTGACCGCTGTGAGCCAGGGCTACATCACCGCTAAAGACTTCGTGAACCGCGTGGAACCCCTCACAAACCTGCTGGATGTCATGCAGCACCTGATGAGCCACAACGGCCACATGAAGACGGCGATCATCCCTTAAGGTCCCAGACCTCCGTGTTCCTGCAGCCGACCGCTTTTCTCGCGTCTCCAGATGCGATGAATCGCGTGTGGAGCCTGGAAGAATCTCTCGCGTACACGCGCTGGCTGGCAACGCATCATTACGAAAATTTTCAGGTGGTCAGCTTCCTGCTGCCCAAACGCCTGCATCAGGACTTCTACAACGTGTATTCGTTCTGCCGCTGGGCGGACGATCTGGGCGACGAGATCGGCGATACTGCAGAGAGCTTGCGGTTGCTGAGTTGGTGGCGCGAGGATTTGCAGGCGATGTTTGCGGGCGAGCGCCCGAAGCATCCGGTGTTTGTCGCGCTGCAGGGCACGGCCAAGCAGTATCAGTTGCCGATCACGCCGTTCGATGATCTAATCCAGGCTTTCGAGCAGGATCAGACGGTGACGCGGTATCGCGACTTCGATCACATCCTGGAATATTGCCGCTATTCGGCGAATCCCGTGGGCCGGCTGGTGCTGGGACTGTGCGGGTATCACGATGAAGAACGCTACGCGTTGTCGGATGCCACCTGCACGGCTCTGCAGCTGGCGAACTTCTGGCAGGACGTGACTGTCGATCTGCACAAGGATCGCGTGTATCTGCCGCTGGGGCTGCTGGAGAAGCACGGCTACCCCGTGGAGCTGCTGTTTGAGCGCAAGTTCGATGACCGCTTCCGCGCAGCGATGCGCGAGGCCGTGGATGTGGCGCGTGCGTTGTTCCTCAAGGGGCTGCCACTTGCCGATCGCGTGGGCCGTCGTTTGTCGATCGATCTGGAATTGTTCAGCCGCGGTGGGATGCGCGTGCTCGACAAGATTGAGCAACAAGGCTACGACGTGTTGACCTCGCGGCCTTCGATATCGAAGGTTGAGCGTGTGGCGCTGTTGCTGGGCGCGCTGCGCCGTCGCGCGTTTTCGAGAAACTCACAAGCCGCATGACCGTCGCCGAATCGTACGCATTCTGCGAGGGCGTCGCCAAATCGCAGGCCAAGAATTTCTACGTTACGTTCCTGCTGCTGAAGCCGGAGCAGCGCCAAGCGATGTGCGCGATCTACGCGTTCATGCGTTACTGCGACGATCTGAGCGACGATGCAGGCATCGCGGATCGCGCCGCCGCCATCGCACGATGGAGCGACGACCTGCATGCGGCGCTGGCAGGCAAAGCTCCCGACAACCCGATCTGGCCGGCGTTCGTCGATTCCGTGGAGCGCTTCAAGATCCCGCATCAGTATTTTGACGACATGATCACCGGCGTCAGCAGTGATCTGGAACCGCGGCGCGTCCAGACCTTCGACGAGCTTTACCGCTACTGCTACCACGTGGCGAGCGTTGTGGGGCTCACGATCATTCACGTGTTCAGGTTTGAGTCGCCTCAGGCGCTGGAACTGGCCGAGAAGTGCGGCATCGCGTTCCAACTCACTAACATCCTGCGCGATGTGCGCGAGGATGCCGATAACGATCGCATCTACTGGCCCGCGGAGGACCTCCAGCGCTTCGGCGTGGCTCCGGAGGACCTGCGGCGCACCACCCTCACGCCAGCTCTCAAGAAGATGCTAGCGTTCGAAGCGCAGCGGGCGCGCGCTTACTACGAAGAGTCGCGGCCGTTGATCGAACTGGTGAGCCTGGGTAGCCGAGCGTCGCTGCGGGCGCTCATCGGGATCTACTCCCGCCTGCTCGAAAAAATCGTGGCTGCTGACTACGATGTGTTGTCCCAAAGGGTCCGCGTGCCCAATTGGGAGAAGTTCTGGATCCTGTTTCGCTCGCGCTGGGCGTAGCGGGGCCGTCTTACCAGTAGCGGGGCCGTCTTACCAGATGACGTAACGCAAGCCGAACGAGGGACCCCAGTAGGTTCCGGTCGTGTACGTGGACGCGTTCTTCTTCGAAGTGTGGAAGTGGAAGCCCTTCATGCCGCCGAAGATCTCCACCTTCTTTACGCGAACGACAGCATTCGCTTCGATGTCCCAGTAGCCGGAGCGTTTCGGGAACGTCATGCCAGAACCGCGAGCTTCCATGCGGAAGTTCTTCGACGCGATGTATTCCACGCCGAGGCCAAAGCCGGGAAGGCTGACCGTCTGCTTGGGGGTGATGGGTGCCGGACTGTTCTTGGCTTCCGGGAAGCCGACAGTGGGCAGCATCTTCGTATACTGATATTCCCAAAAGGACTTGATGCGCAGTTTTGTGTCGAAGGGCGGCACTGGCCACGTGAGATAGTTCCAGGCCACGCGAATATTCGTGAGTCGATAGTAGGTATTCAGGCGCTCGTTGTTCGCAATGTTTGCGCCGAAGATGCTCACTTTGTTGGGAGCTCGAACGTCACCCGCATCATAAATGCGCCAGTAACCCAGTTCCAGGCGGTTAAAGCCGCCGGTGGGGATGGTCAGCATCACGCCGTTGGAACGGCTGGGATCCTTGGTGAGGTCCAGGGTACTGGAGGTGGGATCGGGAACGAACGGGCCGGGGCGGAATCCAGGGGTGCCCTTGGGCTTCCACATGAACGCGCTGACGGAGAACATGTCCTCAATGCCTTCGCGCCGAGGCTTCACGCTGGTAGGCTTGGCGGGCGCTGTGGCGGGCTTCGCCGGTGCCGGGGTGGGCGCAGGCGTCTGGGCCGTGGCCTGAGCTGCCGCTGGAGCATTCTGCCCCATTCCTACGGAACACAAAACGAGCGCGATCGTCCAAAACGTGGATTTCAACAAATGACCTCTTTCCCTCTGCTGCTCATATGAGGATAAGATGCCGCCGGGTTGCTTGACAATTCCGTGTCCCGGCATCGATCATGCCTTTTATGCCGTTTGACGTCCCGTTGCCCCTCGTCCGTCTCGGCATTCGTGCGTTGATGCGGTCGCTATACCGCATCAACGTGATTGGTTCGGAGCATGTTCCGAAGACTGGGCCGGCGCTGATTATCTCCAATCATTTGTCGCTGATGGACGGTTTTCTGGTGGGTTGGGCGGCGCGGCATCGCAAGGTCCGGTTCATGATCTTCCGGCCGTATTATGAGCATCCGATCTGGGGCAGTTTCCTGCGTTCGCTGGGTGCCATTCCGATCGGGACCACGGGTCCCCGCGATCTGGTCGGAGCATTGCAGGCCGCGCGGCGGGATTTGGAAGCCGGGCACGTCGTCTGCATATTTGCCGAGGGCTCGGTCAGCCGCACGGGGCACATGTTGCCGTTCAAGCGCGGCATGGAGAAGGTTCTGAACGGGCTGAATGTGCCGATCATCCCCACCAATCTGGATCGGGTGTGGGGCGGGCTGTTCAGTTACGCGGGCGGAGGCTTCGGCGGATGGCCTGAGAAGTGGCGGTGGCCTGTGACGGTGCGTTTCGGGAAACCGCTGCCGCCGTCGACGCCAGCTCCCGTGGTGCGGCAGGTGGTCTCGGAGATGGCGAGCGATTCGTTCCAGCTTCGCAAGAAGCCGAGCGACACACTGCCGGCGCGGTTCATCGCACGGGCTCGCAAAAACTGGAAGAAGCAGTTCGTGGCGGATTCGACAGGTCGTGAGTTGACCTACGGCCGCGCTTTGATTGCCGCGATCTTGCTGGGCGGGGCGGTGCGGAAAAAAATCGGCGACGACGCGATGGTCGGCGTGTTGTTGCCGGCCAGCGTCGGTGGGGCACTCGCGAACTACGGGATTTCGCTGACCGGCAAGACTCCCGTGAACCTGAACTTCACGGCGGGCAAGGAATCGATGGATGCGGCGATCGCGCAGTGCAAGATTCGCACGGTAATCACCTCGCGTGTCTTCCTCGCCAAGGCGAAGCTTGAAGAGCCAGCCGGGGCCTGGTACATCGAAGACCTTCTCAAGGAGTTCGGCGGCGTGGCGAAATTGTTCGCTTTGCTGAAGGCGAAGTTGTTGCCTGCGGTGTTGCTGCGCCCCAGTGTGTCGCCCGATTCCCTGGCCACCGTCATCTTCTCAAGCGGGAGCACTGGAGTGCCGAAGGGCGTGATGCTTTCGCACTTCAACCTGCTTTCGAACTGTGACGCTGTGCTTGAAGTGTTTGAGCTCGACGAGAATGACCGCTTTATGGGCGTGCTGCCGTTCTTCCACTCCTTCGGTTTCATGGCGACCATCTGGCTGCCGGTGATCGCGGGCTGCGGCGCGGTCTATCACCCGAATCCAACCGATGCCAAAGTGATCGGGGAGATGGTCGAGAAGTATAAAGCAACCTTCCTGCTGGGCACGCCGACCTTCTGCGGCACCTACGCGCGCAAGTGTACGAAGGAACAGTTCGCGACGTTGCGCTACATCGTGGTGGGTGCGGAGAAACTGCGTG
Source organism: Bryobacterales bacterium (assembly GCA_947467395.1). GTDB lineage: Bacteria > Acidobacteriota > Terriglobia > Bryobacterales > Bryobacteraceae > Palsa-187. The sequence goes on along the minus strand of CANIIC010000097.1, from coordinate 5,651 downwards.
ATGGACTGCGTAAGGAGTTTCAGGACGTCTTTGGCAAGGAACTGCTCGAAGGGTACGGTTGTACGGAGCTCGCGCCGGTCGTCGCCATCAATACGCCGGACTTCACATTCGGTCGCGAGACGCAGGTGGGCAACAAGATTGGAACCGTAGGCTTGCCGCTGCCGGGTGTTTCGGCGCGTGTGGTGAATCCAGAGACGCGCGAAGTGTTGCCGCTGGGAACCGAGGGCCTACTGGAGATTCGCGGTCCCAACGTGATGCTGGGTTACTTGAATCAGCCGGAGCGCACGCAGGACGCGCTGCACGATGGTTGGTACATCACCGGCGACATTGCGACGGTGGATGAAGACGGCTTCATCAAGATCACCGACCGTTTGGCACGCTTCTCGAAGATCGGCGGCGAGATGGTGCCGCACTTGAAGGTGGAAGAAATCGCGAGCGCGCTGCTGAACGGGGCTCCGTGCGCGGTTACAGGGTTGCCGGATGATCGCAAGGGTGAGCGCCTGGCGATTCTCTATGTGGCGCCGGAGATCGCCCCGGACGAATTGTGGCGGCGCTTATCGAATACGGACCTGCCGAAGCTGTGGATCCCGAAGCAGAGCGACATTCATCCGGTGGACGAGTTGCCGTTGCTGGGAACCGGTAAACTCGATCTGCGCGGCGTGCGTGCCAAGGCTCAGGCGCTGGCCGACGCCTGAGTTACTCGTAGCGCAGCGCTTCGACGGGGTCCAGCCGAGCGGCTTTGCTGGCGGGCCAGATGCCGAAGAACAGGCCGATGCCTACGCTGACACCAATGCCTGCGAGTACGGCCCACGTGGGGACTAGGGTGGGTAAGTTCGGCATCGCGAGCCGAACGACGAGGCTGACGCCATAGCCGACCGCCATTCCGAGTAGGCCACCTAAGCCAGTGAGCACCACGGCTTCGGTGAGGAACTGCATCACGATGTCGCTACGGCGCGCACCGATCGCTTTGCGAATGCCGATCTCGCGCGTGCGCTCGGTGACCGACACGAGCATGATGTTCATCACGCCGATGCCGCCGACGAGCAGGCCAATGGAACTGAGCACGACCAGGACAAGCGCGACCATCGCGGTGATGGAGCGGAACTGTTCGACCAACTGATCTGAGGTTGAAATCGCAAAACTGTCTGGTGCCGCGAAGCCGTCGTGCCGCGACTGGCGCAGCGCGACGCGCATTTCGTCGATAGCGAGCGCGAGTTGACCTTCGCGCGCTTTGACCATGAACTGGTGCTCGCGCTGGTTGGGGAACATCTTCTTCACCACGAAATACGGAACGATGATCTGGTTGTCGCTTTGTCCGGGGAGCGCGGTGGCTGGCTTCTTCAGTACACCGATCACCTCCAACTGAGCACCGGCGACGTTGATGATCTTGCCCAGCGCCTGCTCACTTCCGAACAGAGATTTGTAGGCATCCGAGCCGATCACGGCGACCATCATGCGGCGGCGATTTTCGGCCTGCGTGAAGAAGCGTCCCTCCGCCAAGTCGACCTGTCCGCTGTCGCCGTAGTGTTCGTCGGTGCCGAAGAAGCGAAGCTGAAAGAGATCGTTGCCCTTGTAGCGGGCGCGCAGAATTCCGCCCTGCGCATTCAGGATCGGGCTGACGTATTCCACCGCCGGGCTGTGTTCTTCGATCGCCTTGGCGTCTTCGTAGCTCAGGGGCTTGCGGCGGCGTTCTTCGGCCGAGCGCGTCTGCTGGAACGCGCCGTTCTTGGTGACGAAGACCGTGTTCGTGCCGAAGCTGCGGATCACGCCGGTGACCGCCCCATCGAAGCCGGCCATGATGGAGCCGACGGCGATGATCGTGCCCGTGCCGATGACCACACCCAGCACGGTGAGCAGCGATCGCATCTTGTTTTCGCGAACGGTGGAAAGCGCGAGCCCGATGATGGAAAGGATCAGTCGCATGCGCTTATTCCGCCCTCAGTGCCACGATCGGATCGAGCTTTGAAGCTCGCCGGGCGGGGTAGATTCCAAAGAACAGTCCAACGGCTGTGGATAAGAACACGCCAATCGCGACCCCGTAGAGGGGTAGTTTCATTGGGAAGCCCGTGAGTCGCGTGACCAAGACGGACGCTCCCCAGGATATGCCGACGCCTATGAGCCCCCCCATTAATGCGAGTGTGGAGGACTCCACCAGGAACTGATTCAAGATGTCCTGGCTGCGCGCCCCGACGCTTTTGCGAATGCCGATCTCGCGCGTGCGTTCGGTGACTACGGCAAGCATGATGTTCATGATCACGACGCCGCCGACGACCATGAAGACACTGACGATGCCCAACGCCGCGCCCTGAATCGCGCCGGTGATAGAGTTGAACGCGCTCACCAGCGTGTCCGAAGAAACGATCGTGAAGTTGCTGGTTTCGCCCGGCAGTAGGTGCCGGTAGGCGCGCAACGCGACTTCGACTTCTTCCTGGGCCTGCGCCATATGCGCTTTGTCGATGGCGAAGAAGTTGTAGTCGATACCGGTGCGCGAGCCGTACATCTTGAAATAAATTGAGATGGGGATGGAGATGAAATTGTCCTGCGAGTTGCCGAACAGGCTCCCCTTGGGCTTGCCAACGCCAATCACGTCAAATGGCAGCCCGTCGACGACCAGGCGCTTGCCGATGGGGTCGACGGAGGGGAAGAAGCGTTCCTTGATATCCGCGCCGATGAAGACCACCGGGACCTTGCGGGTGACTTCGGTATCGGTGAAGTAGCGCCCCGTCGCAATTTCGGTGTTCGTCATGATCGCGCCGTTGTCGGCGTTGCCGAACAGGACCACGCCCTGCACCTGATCGCCTTCGAAAGCCACTGGCACGCCGCGCTGCACGGACATAGCGGATTCGCGCACCAGGGTGAGCTTCTCTTTCAGGTAGGTGAACTCTTCCGGGCTCAGCTGCGGATTCTTGCGCTGATATTCCAGGAACTTCTTGGGGTCGAAATTGCCGATAAAGGCGAAGCGGACCACGCGAAAGCCGTCGCTGCCCATGGTGGTGGCGCTGTTGGCCACGAAATCTTCCAGCCCGTTGATGGCGCTCATCACGGAAATGAGTGTGGTCGTGGAAAGGATGATTCCCAGTAAGGTCAGGAAACTGCGCAGCTTGCTGTTGCGCAGGGAATCCAGCGCGACAGCAGCGGCCTCGAAAAATGATGCACTGGATCTCAAGAATTCGCCTTTGACTTCTAGAATACGTGCTTAACGTGCCTGTTGTTCCATCCAATCCAGAACAACCTGATCCAGCCAGAAGCGCGGGCCAGAGCGGGCGATGAAGCCCAAGTGCCCGCCGTGCTCCACCGGGGCGAAGGCAATCGCCGGATTTTGGCGCAGCGCCGGGTGGTCGTAGATCTGGAATGGCACTAGCGGATCGTCTTTAGCCGTCAGCACCAGGGCGGGGACACGGATGTGTTCCAGGAACTGGTTGGACGACTGGGTCCGGAAGTAATTCGCGGCGGAACCGAAGCCGAACAGCTGGGACGTGTAGTAGTCGTCGAAATCCACGATGCTTTTGACCTTGGGTAAATGCTCCAGTGTGTACACCTCCGGCGAGAGCTGGTTCTTCTTCCGGATTCTCTCCTTCAGACGCCCGACGAAGCGGTTTTGATAGAGAAAATTTCGAGGCTCGCCGATCGCGGTGGCGCAGATGCCCAGATCGATGGGGCTTGAGACGGAGACCACGCCGGCAATCAGGCCGCGGGCCTGCTCACTCAACTCGCCCGCCAGCTTCAGGGTCACGTTCGCGCCCAGCGAGTAGCCGACGATGAACACCGGCAAACCTGACAGCCGGTGGCGCTCCTGGACGACGTGCAGCAGGTCGCTGGTCTGCCCGGCATGGTAGCTCATTAGGGAGAGCGCTTCGGTGCCGCCACAGCCGCGCATGTTGAAGCGGTGGGTGGTCCAGCCGCGTTCCAGCGTCGCGTGGGCCATGCTGCGGGCGTAACCGGAATCGCTGGAACCTTCCAGCCCGTGAATCAGGATTACTTCGCCCTTCGGCGATTCGGCGGCTTGGGCGTGTACCAGCACCTGCACGCCGGGCTCGGTCTGGTAGAGCACGGGCTCTACGGGCCAGCGGAGTTCGCTCTGCGGGCGCTTCCAGAAATTGCCCGCAAGCGTGGCCAGGTGTGGATTTTTGAAAAACGGATCGAACGGGTGCAAGCGTTATTTCCCCGGCGCGCCCAAGGACATCAGAGGATCGCCAATGACTACATTTTGCCAGCTTAGGGCAGGGATGGAGAGATAGAAGCTCTCGGCCAGGTTGCGCCCCTTGAAATAGGCGGGCAGCAGCAGGTCGGGATGGGGCGTGAACTGAAGATACGGTTCCGCTACATGTCCCGTAGCGGCCGATGCGCCTTCCTCAATATAGTCCGCGGTCATGGTCTGCGGACTTCCGGCGAACCACTTCAAGCGGGACGCCAGGCTCCAGTCGCTAATGTTCCAATTCTTGGGTGGGCGGCCGAAGGTGCGTGCGTTGGTGGACACGAACTCTGTCGCGATGGCGCCAGGCAGCCATCGGAATCCGGTGAAGCGTTCATGGCGGTTTTTATCGTTGGAACCCCAGGCCGCGTAACCGATCACGTTGGTCTGCTTGTAGAGCACGGTTTTCGAACTATCGAAGATCACGCGATCGGCCGGGAGCCTAATCACAGCGGTACGCAGCCAGTCGTTTCCGGTTGCATCGTCATCGTCATTGAGATCGATCACGAATTTGCCGCGGTTGCGGGCGACCAGCGCCCGGTCAATCAGCGCTCGGGTGCCGGCCAAGTCGTAGGCGCTCAGTCGGGTCACTAGATACATGGGGAACCGCCCATGGGTGAACTGGTCCTCGGTCCTCCCGAAGAACGGGTTTGGGATCGCACCCTGCGCCGCGTGAGGCTTCCCAGACTTGATGTCTGTGTAGAGGAGCGTGAGTTCACTGTCCACGGAGGACACGTCTCCGTTCTGGCCATCGGCTCCATCGATACGCAGGGGCAGTCCTCCGGTGGTGACAATGTACAGAATCTCCTCCGTCAGGAGTTCGCGCCGCAGGCACGCGGCGATTCCAGGTGCGATCTGGCGATCGTAGACTCCCCGGTTGACCTCTTCTTCATCGCTAACCTTGATCCGGCACACGTTTTTTGCAGCAATGCCGCGTTTGGAGACGTAGTAGTCGCCGATCGAACGGGATAGGGTGGACTGGTCGTTGATGACCACCAGTACGTTGGCAGGACCCTGGGCGTGGACCGCCGGTATCGCCAAGGCCGTCCAGAAGATAAGGATCCGTCGTTTCCAACAGGGCATGGCTAGGGTGCTGCGCTAGACTATACTGTATAGTCTCACGGCTGCGAACCGGGCAGTTTCCCGGTGGCTGGAAGAAGTGGCATGGATCTCGATCAGCTCCATACATTCCTGGAAATTGTCCGCCTGAAGAGTTTCTCCAAGGCTGCGCAGTCCTGTTTTCGGACACAGCCGGCAGTGAGCGCTCAGGTTCGGCAGTTGGAGACGGAACTAAATGCGCCATTGTTCGAGCGTTTAGGGACGAAAATCGCGCTGACCGCAGCGGGTCACATCTTCGCCGAGTACGCCGAACAGATCCTCCGTTTGCGCCGCACCGCGCAGGACACCATCAACGAACTGGAGCGCACGCCGCGTGGCGAACTCCTGATCGCCGCCAACG
>CANIIC010000096.1 GCA_947467395.1 Bryobacterales bacterium | reverse complement strand
AGGTCAATGGAGTGCTGGGGTGAGGAAAGGGACCTCAAACGCCGGTCCCTTTCCCCACACCCCTATCCCCGCTCAGGCGGGTGTCAGTGGGTAGAATGGCGGATGCTTCTCAGTTTTCAGTGGTAGGAACAATGGGAGCAGGTCACGGGCCGTTGGACTGGTCAGGGAGATTGCGGAATTGCTGGACGTCTTCGGCTTCGGTCTGGACGTCAGTTGAGTTGGGAAAGGCTTTGGCCCACGCATCGAAATTGCGGAGCAAGCTACGGTAGCGGCCGGTGCGGACGTAGATGCGGGAAAGCAGTTTGTGGGCGTCGCTGGCATCGCGTGAGCCGGGGTTGTCGCGAATGATGCGGGTGAGGGCTCGTTCGGCTACTGCGTTTTGATTCAGGAAAGCGGCTGCGGCGGCGCGGTGAAGTGGCGTACTTTGCGGAGGATTTTCGAGCCACGGCCGGCCGTCATCGATGGTCGTGGTCGCCGGTTGTTGCGCGATAGCCACGACCGCCAGTAGAAGTCCGAGAGATGTGCGGAACGAAAGCACTGTGCCGAGATTCTATCGGGAGTGAAGTTCGGCTGCAATCCAATGGGGCTTGGTCTGGAAATAGAAGGCCATGAAGGTGATGGCCAGCAGCACTGCAACCAGGGCTCCGAGGCCGTTTAGGCAGGCGATATAGAAGATCGGAAGTAAAGCGATGAGTCCGACGGTGCGGGCGAGTTCTGTTTCGACTTCGCTGGCGAGATAGAGCAGGGCGGGGATAACAAGGATGCAGTCGGCCACGTAGGCATGATGCGAGCAGAGCAGATTGGCGAGTAGCGCGACAGGGAGCGCTCTTTCGAGCGGGAGTTTACGAACAACAGGGATGAGCATGATCAGAGTGGCAAAGCCGAGGACGTACTCCAGCGCGGGTAGGCCGATGGCGTCTGCAATGGCCAGATAGTTCGGCATCAGGAAAGGTCGAGGACTGGCGTTGGGATCGAGGACCATGCCGAGATAGGCGGCCGGCCAGTCGAGGCCAGCGACGCCGAAGGATGCGATCAGGGCAAAGGCACCGCCGAGCAGCATCCCCGCAAGGATCGACCATTCACGTTTGAGCAACAGCACCAGCGGGACGAACAGGATGAGGTGCGGCTTGTTCGCCATGATGGACAAGCAGAGGCCTGCAGCAAGGTTGTGCCCTTGCGAACGCGCCCACAGGGCAAGGCCGAACGCGAGCAGATAGAGGGGAACATCCTGACCTGTGCCAACAGCCACCCAGATGGGGAATGAGGCGGCGGTGGCGAGGATCAGCCAGAGGCGTTTTTCGAAGGGATAGACGCAAAGGAAGCCAACGACGGCTGCGGCCATGACGGCGGTCCACACTCTTTCGGCGGTGCGGCGCGAGAGTTTACCGAGCGGTGAGATGACCGTGTAGTAGATGGGCGGCCGAAGGTTCATCGCCTCCGGATAATAGATCCCGAACTGGGCCGTCTGTTCCTCAATGATCGCCTCACGGTCGTAGAGGCGATCGGTACCGGCGAGTCGCGCACCGGCGTAAAAGGGGACAAAGTCGGTGTAGTGGGCTTGAGCGATAATCCAAGCGTTCAGCGCAACGCTGAACAATGCAGCCAGGAAGATGGCGGCGAGTGGTGACTTCACACATCACTTGCCGGCAGCAGGATTGCGGATGCGATCGTTGAAGACCTTCTCGTCCATAGGCGCGAAGATCATCTCCAGCACTTCTTCCTTTTGACGGGCGAAGGTGATGGGGGCGCTGGTCCAGGGCTTGGTAAAGGTCGCGGGATCGTTGACGGTGATGGTGAGTTCAATGCGATCCGGGCCGGTCTTCTTCCAGCGTTCGGTGAACTTGGCATCGCCGCTGAAGGGCGTGCCCCATTCGTCCATCCAGGCGCGGTCATCGAGGGCGAGGGTGTTGACGACGAGCGTGTCGCCTTCCCACTTGCCGACGCTATATCCGTACCAGTAGGGTCCGGCGGCGACGTCTTCGGGGACGGGGCGGCCGTCGGTCCAGATGTTGCGCCAGATCTTGGCCCATTCAAAGAGCTGCGTCACCTTGTCCTTGGACTGGATGAATTCGAAGGGGCGATTGTAGACCAGCGTGCGATAGAGGCCAGGCGGGTTGGATTCGCCGAGAGGATCGTTGCCGTTGGCGGGCGGGATCTGGCGGGGTCCTTTGCCGGGCTTGTTGGCGTTGTAGCGGGCGAGTCCCTCAGGAGTGTAGGACGGCGTTTCCCCGCCCCATTGCGTGGTGCCTTTGGCAGCGTTGGCGCCGGTACCGCCGGCCCCACCAGCCCGGTTCCAGACACCGGTGAGGTCGGGCGTTTGAGCGAGGGCCGAAGATACGCAGATGAGGCCAAGCAAAAGTGCGCGGCGCATCGTTACTGCTTCCCCTTGCCCTTGGTCTGTTTGGCTTGGCCTTCGGCGGGATCCTTGCCGTTCACCAGCAGGCGGCAGCCAAGACATTCGCCGGACGGCGAGCCAGCGAGCGACGGGTGCACGTCCATTTCGACGGTGTCGCCTTTCTTCAAAACGTTGCGCGTGTAGCCTTGCTTGACCATCAAGCTGGGGCTGTACATTTCGATGGAGTAGCTGACGGTTTCGCCGTTGGGCTGCTTCACATCGACGAAGAGAGCGCAGTGCGGATTGCGCCACAGAAATTCACTGACTGTGCCTTGCAGCGTGGTGACCTTGTGCTGGTCGTAAGACGCGGCGGTGCCGTGATGGGCAGGCAACGAGGCAGCAGCGAGGCCAAGTAGCGTGGCGAGTAGCGCAAGGCGCAGGGACAGTTTCATGAGGGCAGCACTCCTTTGAGATAGGGTACCGAATTAGCGGGCGTGGTGACAGGCCTTGATGCGCACGCCGATGCGGTAACCTTCGCGGGACAGGTGACAGTAGCGCACCTCGGCGAGGCGGGTGAGATCGCCTTGAAGGATCTGGACCAGCGAGCCTTGATACAGCGGCTCCGGGGAAAGTATCGCCGAGCCGCTGGAAGACTCGTCAACGATGATCACCGGAATGCGCTGGAGCACGCAGGGATAGACGGGGCGCATCTTAGCCGGGATGCGGACCGGCGAACGGGGTTCTTGACGTTGGTCAGACGCGGACGGAACTTGAACAGTGACCTCGGGAACGAGCATGGAACACACGGGTCGGAATTGGGATTTCCCGAATCAATGCATTCGGGATACTTGTTTTATAAGGGCAAATGCAGAACGGGTCAATGCATTCGTCGCATTTTATTTCACCCTAACCGGGAATACCTAGAGTCTTCGCGTCGAAGACCCTAAGAGTTGAGCCACGCGGAGGCCACAGCGGCAGGATCGGCAGTGTTTAGATCGAGGTACTGACGGGTGGTCTCTTCTCCGTTAAGGGAGGAAATAGCCGCGATGCCTTCGGGCGTGGGGGTAAGTTCAAGCCGTTTTTCATTGGCGTCCAGGCGGAGCGTATCGCCGATCCAGGTGAAACGGACCATGACGCGGAGGGGACGGCTTTGGGCGCGACATTCACCGAGGAAGTTGTTGGTGAAGGGCGAGGACTTGAGGGCTTCGGCGAAGGGGGCGCGGAGGAGCGCGGCGTTGCGTTCGTCTTCGCGGCGCTGCTGCTGTTCGCGGACAGCTGCGGGATCTTTTTCCTCGCGAGCCTCGAGGGCTTTGAGGGTGCTTTCTAAGTTATCGAGGAAGCCCATAGTGTGAGAAGTCAGGAGTAAGAAAACAGGAGTCAGGAGTTGAAGTGCAGACTCCTGACTTCAGAATGACAGATCAGCGGCGGCGCGGGATGCGGGTGGGTAGGTGACGCGGACCGGAGCCGGGCGTCGCTGCGGTGAAAGTCACTTCTTGGCCGGGAGTTTCAGCTAACGAGCGTACCGATTGCGGGGCGACCTGCGTGGTGCCGTCGGTGAAGGTGCGGAGCTTCGGGTCGTAGAGCAGGGTCACGGTGCGGCCGTCTTTCGCGTAGGTCGCGATGAGATCACATTCGTTGGTCGCGTTGTCGAGGGCCTTCGATGTGAAGGGTGTGGACGCGCGCTGGATGAGGAGATCGATGCGGGCGCTGACGGCGGCGGCGTTAGTCGAGGTCAGGGTCACTTGCTGACCGACGACGGGCGCGATGTCGCTATCGAAGGCGAGCAGAAACTGTTCCACATCGCGGCGCGTGGCGTCGGGGTTGGCCTGCGGGAAGCCGGAGTTCGCGGTGGGGCGGAACACGCTGGCGGTGAGAAAGCGGAACACGGTGTCAGTGGTGCCATCTCCAGAGAAGCCGAAGCCGCGGACTTGATCGCCCACGTTGCCGGTATCGGCCTGATCGAAGAACGTGCTCGCCGGATTGCCGAACATGCCGACCTTGGTGTAGAGATTGCGCAGGTGCGGGATCTTCACGATTTGGGGCAACGCTTCAAAGCTCTGGTTGCCGTTGGTACCGAAGAAGCCGTTGACGGGATCGAGCGTATGGCAGCCGTTGCAGTTGAAGGATGACTTCCCGAACAGCTGATCAACCAGTGCGTTATTGACGCCATCGGAGGGGCGGGAGCCCGAGTAGAAGGCGGCTCCACGTTGCTGCGAGGGCGTGAGTGTGTTGTCCAGATTACGGATCGGGTTGGGCGGCGGCAGGACCTGTAACTGGAAGTCGGCGAAGCGCTGCATGTCAGCTTGCGTGGGCGAGCTAGGACTGCCGATTAGGCCTTCAAAGGCCACGACAAAGTTCTTGAACGAGAGATTGGAATCGAATGGATCGGTGCCATAGGCGCCGACGGAGCGATCGCCACGCCAGTGCATCGCGCCTTCGAACTTCATGCCGCGCAGGGTTTGCGTGGTGAAGGGTCCCTTCATGGGATGGAAATCTTCGGGCTTGTTGCTGCCGTTCAGCGGCGAGAGCAGGCCAGTGTTGCCCGTAGAAGTGAGGAAGGAGAGCAAGCCTCGGAAAACGATCGGGATGGGGCTCTTCTTTACGACGTCGTCGGGGTTGCCGAGATCCCAGGCGAGATCATCCATGTCCCCGAAGATGTGGCAACTGGAGCAAGTGGCTTCACCGTTGCCGGAGAACTTGGTCGCGTCGTACAGCATGGGGCGTCCGGCTGTGACGGCGGGAGGTTCGGGATTGGAAAGTGCGGCGGAGACGCGTTCCTGCTTAGTGGCGAGATCGATAGTCTTGACAGCGTTGTCGAAGCGGGTCATCACATAGAGCACGTTGCGAGCTTCATCAAGCACCAGCCCACTGACGCCGCCGCCGGTGACCGGAATGTAGTTGGCGCTGGCGGTGGTGGGATTGAAGGTATCGTTTTCGAGAGCTCCGGTATTGAAGACACCGATCTTCGAGGACCCGAAAGCGGCGACGTAGAGCGTGTTGCCATCGGCAGTGACGGCCATTTCGAGCGGCGTGGCGAGGCTCGCGTTCTTCGCGTTGGGATTGAAGCGCGGATCACTGGCGAGGATCGAATAATCGATGTGTTTATTCAGGCGTCGCGGGGTGACGGTGCCGTTGGCGATGACGGTGATGCGCGATTCGGCGAGGTGGCCTTGCACGGTATGGCCGGCGAATTTCCCGGGACCTTCGAAGCGGACCTCATTGAAGGATTCGGTGTTCGAGACGTACAGCTTGCCGGTAACCGGGTTGGTGGCCATATTGAACAGCGTGGTGCCGACGTGGGCGTAGCTGGCGGTTTCGGTGAGGCTGTTCGCGTTGATGGCGAAGACGTCTTTATCGGGGAGGCTGAAGCGCACACTGCGATCCCAGCTGCGGCGGAGTTCGTCTTCCCAGTGGCCAGACTGATTGTTGTACTTCACGATCAAGCCGACTTCAGGAGCGGGCTCGCCGGCAGCGTCGGTGGACGGGCCAGGGTTACCGCCGGGGCTCACTGTTTGGTCCGAAAGGGTGCACGGGGTGTTCGGTTTGAAACCAGGGCAGATGCGATCCTGTGCGAGCGCGGTGGTCTGGTTGCCGCTCTTGAAGCCGGCGACGTAGACGGTGTTCTTGTCGGGACTGACGGCGAGGGCGCGTGGGGTGTCGGTGAAGAAGCTCATGATCTTCACGGGCGTACCCCCGATCGTCGTGTCGAGATTGGCGGGGTCGAAGATCCATACGTCGGCGCGCGGGATGCCGGGCGTGGTCAATTGCGGATCGCCGGCGCCGGGAACTTTCGAAATCGACGGATCGCTGCGGTGCTGGCCGCGATGGGCGGTGGTGATGAAGGCTCGCTGGGGGTTGCCGGCGAAGACGATGTCACGGGGCTCGTCGCCGACCAACAGCGTTCGGATGACGTGCGGCGTGCCTTGGGTAGAGACAATGCTGATGCTGTCGGAGAGATGATTGATGACCCAGACTTCGGTGTTGGTGCGCGCGGCGACAGCGACGGGTTCGAGGCCGACGGGAATGCTGCGGCTACCGGAAAGGGTGGCCGTGAGATCGAAGATTTCGAGCGTGCCATTGGGCGTGTTCACTGCGAACAGAGTTTGCCCATTCGGGGAGAGCGCGAGCGGACGCACATGGCCGCTTTCAAAGGAGACGTACGAGGGTCCGGTAGAGGCTGCGTCGACGGGCTTCTGCGAGAGGTAGACGACTGCGCCGAACGCGGCGAGAGTGGCGACCACGACTAGCGCGCGCGGAACGAGAGAACGAAACTCCGATGGCCATGATGGGTACGCTGGCAACATCGTAACACTCATTCGGCGTAGCTCTGATAAAGGGCTTCGAAGATCTGGCTGCCTTGCGCGAGGCGGGTTTCGTCATCGGGGACTCGGGCACAGAGGCCGTCGAGCATGCGGGAAAGGCCGCTGGTTTCGGGGCGCAGATAACGGGTGTCCTTGAGGTCGATATCGTGCACCATTTCGCCGATGGGCTGTAGGCCAGGATTTTCGGCGAGCAGGTTGTGACGCGCGATCAGGACCTCGAAAGTGCAGAGGTCGCGCTGGTGGGTGAACTCGCCTTCGAACATGTCGAAGCGGAGTTCGCCGGGGGCATGTTGGTAGGTGGCTGTGTCCACGAACTGGAAGTGAGCCTGCGGATCGAGGAAGCGTCGGATGAGCCAGGCCGAGGCGATGCGATCGACTTTGATGCCATGACGGGTGACCCAAGTGCTGCCCGGGGGCGGGAACAGGGAGGATGGCGTCTCCTCGCGGGCCTGGCCTTGACGATGAAGGATGAGGGCTTCGACCTGGGCGCGCGCGGGGTGCTCAAAGAAATCGATCTTCTTCAGTTGCGCAAAGCGCTCGGTGAGTTTGGCGTCATCGAGGTCAGGCGCGGCGGCGAGCAAGTCTGAGTAATCGGCAGCGCGGAGTTGGCGGAACGCGGCTTCGATTTGGGGGTCGGTGAGGCCAACCAGAGTCTCGGCAGAGAACAGCCAGGCGGTGCCGCCTTCCGACTTGATCTCCCTACAGATCCACTCGAAGTCTTCGAGGGTGTCTTCCGTTTTCGGCAGCAGATAGGCAGAGTTCTTGACCGGGAGCGCGCCGATCTGGGCCAGCCGCCGCAGGATTTTCGCACGGAAGTAGGGCGGTTTGGGCGGGATCTGGTGCAGCAGGAGCAGCCATCGCATGTCAGCTGTGATGCAGAATATCACAGCTGTGAGACGGGACGTCGAATTAGAACGTAAACTTCAGAGCCAGTTGGACATGGCGAGGCTGAACGGCCTTGACGGCGCGTCCGAAGGTCTGACTGTTGAAGTCGCCATCGACGGCGGAGGGTCCGAAGAACTGGGTGTGGTTGAAGGTATTGAACGTCTCCAGGCGGAACTGCAGGGATTTCGATTCGGAGAGTTTGATATTGCGCAGCAGAGAGATATCGGAGTTGAAGGAGCCCGGTCCGTGGAAGCTGCGGCGCGACGCCGTGCCGGGGGTGCCGAGGGCGTTCAACGTGAACAGCGACGTATTGAAGTATTCGAGGCCGTTGCGGGGGTTGCCGTTCAGGTTGAGCGAGCCGTTGGCGATGTCAGGGAGATCGAGGCTGCGATTGTTCACGCCGTTCGGGATGCTGCCCATCAGAGAGTTGTCGCCATCGGCACTGATGGTCACCGGGAAGCCGGAACTCAACCGCGTGATGCCGGAGACCGACCAATCCCGGGTGAAGATGTTGTCGTGACGCAACAGGCGGGCGAATGGGAGCTGATAGGTGTAGGTCGCAACCAAGTTGTGCGTGATGTCCCAGGCAGAAAGGGCGCGTGTGAGTTTGTAGTTGAAGGGGTTCACGGGGTCCGAGATGCTGGACGCCTGATCCATGGATTTGCTGAAGGTGTAGGCAAGCGACATGTCGAGACCGCGGCCCGAGTGGCGCAGGCTGGCCTGGAATGAGTTGTAAGCAGAGTTACCGATGGAGCCCTGGAAATCGTTGTTGCTGAAGTTGGAGCCGAAGGGTCCACGGGTGCCATTGACGATCGTGCCGTTGGGCCGGATGTAAGTGGCGTCTTCAGAGAAGGGTCCACAGGTGGAAGTGCCCGCCTTCACGTTCGCGGGATCGCTGAGCTGGAGGCACAAGGCGGGGTTGCCTGGATTGGCGGAGTAGACCAGCAGCAGGTGATGCGCCTGCGAGCCGACGTAACTGAGGCTGACCATGGTGTTCGTCGCGAGCTGGCGCTCGATGGAGAAGTAGTAGTTCTCGCTATAGGGATACGTGTTGTCAGGCTTCGGCGTGGTCATGCCGGCCTGCGGGAGGAACGGCGAGAAATCGATGCCCGGGTGGGGGTTGCTGACGGAGGCGTTCAGCGTGGGGTACTGCATGGGAAACGGCTGGACATGGGTTTCACCGTCGGAGGCACTGACGAAAGGAGTCGCAAACAGCGGCGGCGCCGGGCTGGTGTAACTGAGGCCGTAGGGAGGCTGGGGTTCATCGATGGCGATGGTGTTGCCCTGAATCACGGAGTAGAAGATCCCGTAGCCACCGCGGATCGCGGTTCTGCCTTGTCCGCCGAGCAACTTGCCCAGCCATCCCCCGACTTTGTCCGGCGTGTATGCGAAACCGACGCGCGGGGCGAAGCGGTGACCTTGCGGGACCAGAGTGTTGGGGATGCCTTTATCGGTGGGATATACGAGACCGCGCGGGGCGTCCGGGAAGACCTGGGACTGCTGGCCGAGGCTAAAAGTCGGGATCTGATTGTATTTTTCGGACCAATACTGCATCAAGTCATAGCGGAGCCCCATGGTCAACGTCAGGTTCGGCCGGGCGTGCCAAGTGTCCTGAACAAAGGCCCCGGCGTACTTGTGGCGTCCGTAGAAGGCCTGGGAGGCAGCCTGGTTGTAGTTGCTGGCCACGCCGATCAGGAAGTCCGCGAAGTCCGAGCCGGTTTCTGAACCGAAGAAGGTGAAGGCTCCGTTGGCCGTGGGGTTGGGATTGACGTTGATCTGAGAGAAGGTGGCCTGCACGCCGGCCTTCAGCGTGTGGTCGCCCTGAATCCGCGAGAAATTATCACTGAACGTGTAGGTATTGTTGGCCTGCGTGAGGTTGGTGATGGGCACGCCGATGTGGAACGCGTTGAATTCCACGTTCATGATGCCTTCGATCTTGGGCGCGAGCGGGACAATGCCCGACTGATTGCCGGGGGCGAAGCCCTGCGAAGCCAGCGTCGGTCCGACGCCTTCGTAAGGCTGGCCGACGTTGTTGGCGCTGCGCATGTAGCTGACACGGAATTCGTTGACCATCAGCGAACTGACCGCTTTGGTATGGCCGAGGCTCAACAGTTGGCTGCGACCGAGGTTCAGGGCGCCGAAACCCGGAACGTTGGCGCCACCTTGTCCAGTGGGATACGGGTTCTGGAGGTTGTAGTCGTCGAAAAAGTAGTACGCGGTGAGTAGGCCAAGCCGATCGTTACTGAAGTCTGTACGGTAGCTGCCTTTGTCATCGCGGACGATTTTGTTGCGGGCCGAGGTGGAGAAGGTGTTCGTGCCGACGTTCGGTGTGGGGATGAAGGGCAGCAGTTTCTTGGACGGGTCCGCCCAAGCGCGCTGCGGGATCAGGGCGTTCGGAAAAACACACTGGGTGGACGAGAGGCAGCCGGGGATGTAGTAAGGCTCGTTCTCCTTCACCTGGTAACCGAGCTTCTGCGTCAGCAGGCCGGCCAGATAGGGACCACTGACCTGGCCGGTGAGATTGTCGGCAAGGCTGGAGAGGTCCCCCGTGCGCGCGGCCAGCGACGGAACGGGGATCAGGCCGGTATCGATGCCTTGGGCCTGGCGGGTGCCTTGGTAGTCACCGAAATAGAACAGTTTATTTTTCTTGATGGCTCCGCCGATGGTGCCACCGAACTGGTTCTGGCGGTAGACGCTGCGCTGGGGCGAGAAGAAACTGCGGGAATCGAGCGACGTGTTGCGGAGGAACTCGAAGGCGCTGCCGTGAACGGCGTTGGCTCCGGATTTTGTGACTACGTTCACGATGCCGCCGGAATAGTTGCCGTATTCGGCGTCGAAGTTGTTGGTGAGGATGCGGAACTCGGCGATGGAATCAAGGTTGGGGACCACGGAGGTGCCGCCGTTCATCAATTCCTTCACGTCACCGCCGTTGATCATGAAGCCGTTGGCGTCTTCTCGCTGCCCGGCGATGGACTGGTTGCCTGCGTTCAGGGTACCGGAAGGTGCGATGGCAACGGAGGCCCCGGCCATGACGATGGAGTCGGGTTCCTGAGTGGTCATCGGCACGATGCCCGGCTGGAGGGCAAGCAGGTCGGTGAAACTGCGTCCGTTCAGGGCGACCGAAGTCATGGCGCGCCCGGTGACGACCTCGCCCATCTGGGTCGTGTCAGTGTTGATTTCGACACGAGTGTCCGACTCGGTCACATTAATGACCTCGTTGCGGATCGCCATTTCCAGGGTGAACTCGACCCGGACGACGGCGTCGAGGTCGACCACGATCCCATTCCGGGTCTGGGGACGGAAACCGTCGGCTTCGACCTTGAGGTCATAGCGTCCGACGGCGAGACTGGGCAGGGTGTAGTTGCCCTTGTCGTCGGTCATCGTTTTGGTGACGATGCCCATGGCGGTATTGGTGACGGTCACCGTGGCCCCGGGAATCATGGCGGTGGCGGGGTCACGGACGATCCCGGCGATGGATCCGGTGGTGGCGGCGAAAGCAGTCGGGAGTAGGAGGAGGAAGAGCGCGGGGAGCAGTTTCACGTGTCGTAGTCTCAAGAAGGGGAACGTTCTGAGATTAGCGGGTAGTTACGGAGATCCCAAGCTTTGGGGAGTCTGCTCGGGTCAGTGACCGTGTATCCGACACTGCATATTCATGTAAACAAGGGAGTTTTTACATCTAGCAGCTGTGATACGATTTATGACAGTTGCGAGGTCTTCCTATGTTGAAGTATCTGTCCCTGTTGCTGTTGCTCCCTGTGTTTGGCGTCGCCCAGGCGACGTATGTCGGGTCGGAGCAATGCAAAACGTGTCATCCGGCAACGTATGAGCGCTGGAGCAAGACGCGGATGGCGAACGTGGTGCGGGATCCGAAGGTGCATCCGGAGGCGATGCTGGGCGACCTGAGCAAGCCCGATCCGGCGGTGAACTTTCAGCTCTCGGATATCGCATGGATCTACGGCAGCAAGTGGAAGCAGCGGTACTTCACCAAGCGCGGCGACGACTACTATCCCTTGGGCGCCCAGTGGGACGTGGCCAAGCAGATCTGGCGTCCTTACAAGGTGGCGCAGGGCACGGACTGGTGGACGGCGGTGTATCCGGACGACAACGCGCAGCGGCCGACGGGTCCGTTGTGCGACGGCTGCCATTCGGTGAACTACAACATCCAGACCAAGCAGGTGACGGAGTGGAACGTGGGGTGCGAAAAGTGCCACGGTCCGGCGTCCGCCCATGTGGCGAAACCGTCCAGGACGAATATCGTGAATCCTGCGCGTCTGGACTCGATGCAGGCGACCAACGTCTGTATGCAGTGTCACTCCGAAGGTCAGCCGACCAAGAATCCGATCAACGGGACGCAGTGGGCCTGGGCGGTCGGCTTCGACGTGGGCAAGGACCTGAAGGACTTCTGGAAGTTGGAGGAGTTCAAGGCGGGCGAGCAGAACTTTGTCTACTTCGCCAACGGTAACGGCCACAAAAACCGGATGCAGGGCAACGATTTCGTGCAGAGCGCCATGTACACGCATGGCGTGGCGTGCCACAGCTGCCACGACGTCCACGGGACGCCGAACAACGCAGATCTCATCAAGCCGGCGAATCAAGTGTGCCTGACGTGCCACGGTCCGAATTCGCCGAACGGGCCTCGGGGGGCGACGGTGGAGGCGCACACGCATCACGCGTCGGCCAGCGCGGGCAATGAGTGCGTGGGCTGCCACATGCCGAAGATCGCGCAGCAGATCGCGGATGTGAACGTGCGGAGCCATACATTCAAGTTCATCCCGCCGAGCGACACCGAGATCCTGAAGGTGCCGAACGGGTGCAATTCGTGCCACACGGACAAGTCGACCGAATGGGCCAAGGAAGAATTGCGCAAGTGGCCGAATGTTTCGCCGTGGAGAGTAGCTCAGTAGGCTGCCCTGCGGCATCCTAACATGCATGGCGGCAAATTTCACGGGGATCTGGAAGCTGATCCGGGGCGAAAGCGAGTTCGGGTTTCTGGGGGCTCCGGCCTCGCGGCAAGACGCGATTCTACACGAGGGCTCGCGGATCTGCATCCGGACGCGTCAGAAGGACTCTAACGGCGACGTGACCGTCGAGCGCGATCTGATCAGCGGCGGCGAACCCGTCACCGTGCAGATCTACGGGCGCGCTCGCCAGGTGCGGGCATTCTGGGATGACGAGGCGCTGGTGATCGAGACGCGGTCTGAGGTGAGCGGCAAGGCTCGGCGGATTGAGGATCGCTGGACCCTAGATCCGGACGGGCAGTGGATCACGATCGACCGGGTGCATGAACAGCCCGGTGGGGATGTCCGGCAGCGCTTGCGGCTAGAGAAGCGCTAGACTGTCTGTTTCCCTGTCCATGGACACTCACGCCCCCAAGCCGTTCTACAAGTCACTCTACTTCCAGGTTCTGGTCGCCATCGCCATTGGCGTCGCGCTGGGATTCTTCCACCCGGCTGCAGGCGAGCAGATGAAGCCCATCGGCGATGGGTTCGTGAAGCTGATCCGCATGATGATCGGGCCGATCATCTTCTGCACGGTCGCCGCGGGCATCGCAGGCATGGGCGACATGAAGAAGTTGGGGCGCGTGGGGGCGAAGGCCCTGCTGTACTTCGAAGTGGTTACGACGATTTCGCTGGTGATCGGGCTGGTCGTGGTTTCGTGGGTGCAGCCAGGCGCCGGCGTGAATGCGGATCCTGCGACGTTGGACACAAAAGCCGTGGCGCAGTACACCTCCTCGGGCGCGGCGCTCACGACGACCGACTTTCTGCTGAACATTATTCCCGACACCATCGCCGGAGCGTTCGCGCGGGGCGAGATCCTACAAGTGCTGCTGGTCGCAGTGTTGTTTGGATTGGGCCTCGCGGCGGTGAACGGCGGACACGTGGTGATGAGTTGGCTGCACGCGATCAATCAGGTGTTGTTCCGCATGGTGGCGATCATCATGAAGGCCGCTCCATTGGGCGCGTTCGGAGCCATGGCGTTCACGATCGGCAAGTACGGCATCAAGACCCTGATTTCTCTGGCGAGCCTGATGGCGTGCTTCTACGTGACTTCGATCCTGTTTGTGTTCGTGGTCCTGGGGACGATCGCGCGCGTGCATGGGTTCAGCGTATGGAAGCTGCTGAAGTATTTGCGCGAGGAGTTCCTGCTGGTTTTGGGCACATCGTCGTCGGAATCTGCGTTGCCGCGGCTGATGCAGAAACTGGAAGAGCTTGGCTGTGCGAAATCGGTGGTGGGGCTGGTGGTGCCGTCGGGATACTCATTCAATCTGGACGGGACGTCGATCTACCTGACCATCGCGGCGATGTTCGTGGCGCAAGCGACGAACACGCACTTGAGCTGGGGTCAGGAGATTCAGTTGTTGCTGGTGCTGATGCTGACTTCAAAAGGCGCGGCGGGTGTGACGGGCGCGGGATTCATCACGCTGGCGGCGACACTGGCTTCGCTGGGAACCGTGCCGGTGGCAGGAATCACGCTGCTGTTGGGCGTGGATCGCTTCATGTCGGAGATGCGCTCACTAACGAATCTGGCCGGCAACGCGGTGGCGACCATCGTTGTCGCTAAATGGGAGAACGAGTTCGACAACAGCAAGGCGGGCGCGATCCTGACCACGACGAAGAATTGACCGCTAAACACGAAATCGCTCCGCCAAACTCCCGCCCCAGGAAACACCGCTATCGAAAGGAATATCTCCACCAACCCCTTCTATACGTTTCAGTCACTTCCGCCCACACGTCGGCAGACTTGTATCGGCGAACAGAATTTTAACCTTCCTTAACTCGCCCGCGTACTAGGCAGCCGCTCCCATACTCAGTTCATGAATGACTCTTAATGTGGGCTCAGCGGCCATCAAGCCCACCAGCCAACCATGTATCCAACTTGTCCCCGTTGCTCCAGCCGTTCCCATACCGTGATTAAGCCACGCGGCGTTTGGTCGATCGTTGGAGAGGTACTCGGGCGGTATACGCTGCGGTGCAAGCCGTGCGGTACGGTATGGTCGCAGTTCACACGGATTTGGGCGCATGCGCATTGTCCGCGATGCTGCAACAGCCAACTGGAGATGTGGAACCCGGAGCAGCACCATCCGCCTTTCGGCACGCACCTGAAGTTGATGCTGCAGGCTGAGCCGTATCGCTGTGCCAAGTGCCGCTATAACTTTGCCAGTTTTATGCCGCTTGCAAAGACCGCAGCCACACAAAATCGCGCGTCCCAGGTTGCCCCGGCCAGATTTGGCATGCAAGGTCAGCGGTGATGAGGACAAATTCAAAGAACGGCATCCCCACGATCAAGGCCAGAGTCCTCAATATTCACAGAGAGAACAGAAACATGCAGATCAAAACGACACGAGTTCAAAACAGCTTCCTGAGCATGTTGTTCCTGATGAGCTTCGGCGCTGGAATCAGCCAGGCCGCTATCAACGCATGTACCACCACGTTTGCTACCGAGACGGCGATCCCAGCAACGTCGACAGCGAACGGCTGCCGCCAAGTCGACATCAGCTTCTCGAATCTGTCGGAGAATTTCGCGACGGGCGGCATGAACTATTTTGCAACGGGCGCCGT